>JARHZF010000159.1 GCA_029258325.1 Anaerobiospirillum sp.
GATCTTGAAACACGAGGGTTCATTTCAATGATAACCATACGTCCTGTATTTGGACAGATACCAAATTGAACGTTAGAACCACCAGTTTCAACACCAATTTCACGTAGTACAGCCATAGCTGCATTACGCATAATTTGATATTCTTTATCTGTAAGTGTTTGAGCAGGAGCTACAGTAATAGAGTCACCTGTGTGAATACCCATAGGGTCTAAGTTCTCAATAGAGCAAACAATAATACAATTGTCTTTTCTATCACGAACAACTTCCATCTCAAACTCTTTCCAACCAATTAATGATTCATCAATTAATAGTTCATGAGTTGGAGAGGATTCAAGACCTTTATTACAGATTTCTTCAAATTCTTCTGGATTGTATGCAATACCACCACCAGTACCACCCATTGTAAATGATGGTCTAATAATACATGGGAAACCAACTTCTTTTTGTACTTCCCATGCTTCTTGTAGTGAGTGTGCAATACCTGATCTTGGGCATTCAAGACCAATTTTTTTCATAGCCTCATCAAATCTTTCACGATTTTCAGCTTTATCTATGGTATCTGCATTTGCACCAATCATCTCACAACCATACTTAGCTAAAACGCCTTCACGTTCTAAGTCTAAAGCACAGTTTAGAGCTGTCTGACCACCCATAGTAGGAAGAACAGCATCAGGTCTTTCTTTTTCTATAATTTTTTCAACAACTTTCCAATGTATAGGCTCGATGTATGTAGCATCAGCTATATTTGGATCAGTCATAATAGTTGCAGGATTTGAGTTAACTAAAATAACTCTATAACCTTCTTCTTTTAATGCTCTACATGCTTGTGTACCTGAGTAGTCAAATTCACAAGCTTGTCCTATAACAATAGGACCTGCACCAAGAATTAAAATGCTTTTTATGTCCGTACGCTTTGGCATGTTATTCTCCTAGTCCATATTGCGATATTTACGCATTAATTCAATAAAGTGTTCAAATAAAACTTGAACATCATGTGGACCTGGACTTGCTTCAGGGTGACCTTGGAAAGAGAAAGCAGGAGTATCTGTTCTTTCAATACCTTGAAGAGAGCCATCAAATAAAGAAACGTGAGTAATTTTTACGTTTTCAGGTAGGGTGTTTGCATCAACAGCAAAACCATGGTTTTGAGAAGTGATATATACAACACCTGTTTCAACATTACGCACAGGGTGGTTTGCACCGTGGTGACCGAACTTCATTTTTACAGTTTTAGCACCTGATGCTAGACCTAATAATTGATGGCCAAGACAAATACCAAATAAAGGAACTTTTTTATCTGTAAATTCTTTAATAGCTTCTATAGCATAGGTACATGGTTCTGGATCACCTGGACCATTTGAGAGGAAAACACCATCTGGATTTAAAGCAAGAACTTCAGATGCTGTTGTTGTTGCAGGAACTACAGTAATCTTACAACCTAAAGATGCTAAAATTCTTAAGATATTTGTTTTTACACCAAAGTCATAAGCTACAACATTATAAAGAGGATTCTCTTGTTTACCGTAGCCTTCACCTAATTTCCATGTTGTCTCATTAAATTCATAACTTTCTTTAGTTGAAACAACAGAAGCTAGATCCATTCCTTTAAGACCTTTAAACTCACGAGCTTTTGCTACAGCCATATCTCCAGTAATTGAAGGATCTGTAGTTAAGCAAGCTGATTGAGCACCTTTTTCACGAATTATGCGAGTAAGCATTCTTGTGTCAATGCCATAGATGCCAGGTCTATTATGTTTTGCTAAATAATCTGATAAGGTATATTGTGATCTAAAGTTAGATGCAACTGATGATAAATCACGTATAATTAAACCTTGAGCACAGATGGAATTAGATTCGATGTCCTCGTCATTAGTTCCATAATTACCAATATGAGGATATGTTAGAGTTACGAGTTGACCTGTATAAGAAGGATCAGTTAGGATTTCCTGATAACCAGTCATTGATGTGTTAAATACTACCTCACCTACTTCTGTCACGCCTTTAGCACCAAATGCTTTGCCTTTAAAGATCGTGCCATCAGATAGTGCAAGGATTGCGGAACTAATAGCCACAAAGACCCCCAATTATTTAGAACTGATACACAAGATTATTCTAAATTTAAAAATCCTTAAATTTAAATAATCCTGACTATTCTACTCAAAAAGTATATATTTTCAAGTAAAAAACTAAGATAAAGCTATATTGTTATAAGTGTAAACATATATCTATATAAGTATAGTTAATTTTTTTTAAATGATATGAAAATTTGTATTAATTTTTGTATATTAAAGATTAAGGTTTAAATTTAGGGGTTATTATTGAGTTAATGTACTGATATTTATACATATTTTATAAAAAAACACATTATTTGAGTATAATTTTTCACTACAAAAACAAATTTATTTAATAATCAATAACTTACTTTATTTTTTGCTAAAAAGTATATTTTATATTATATAAATAACTATATATTTTATATAGATAAAATATTTTATTTATATAAAATATATATCCAATATAGAATTATGTGTATAAAACGATACGTATTTGTCATGTTAAGATTTAACTACCTTTTTAATTAAACCATTTAGCTTTTAAGTCTAGGTTTATGACTATATTTAGTAATAAACCTAGACTTTTTTATTTTCCAAAATTTTATAGTAAAAAGACAAGTGATTTTAAAAAAACAATCTCTATATCAAAGTTAAACTTTTATATTAATTTTATATATTTTACATATAGCTCTTTATATAAAAACAAATATCTTCATATAAAAAGTAAAGTTTTTTTGTTAAGATAGCAAAGTTAAATAGATGTCTTTTAGGTTAAAGTTATGCACCTTTATACAAAATATAAAATAATAAAAACTATAAGAAGTTTTATAGGTCTTTTTATTATTTTTTCTCTATCTTTTTTATTAAATGCATGTAGTAGTAAAAGTGACTCTGAAAATCTTATAGAGAATAAAGAAGTAGTAGTTTTAGATCCTATATCTTATGAAGTTAAAGGTGTAGATGGTGAAGTTTTAGATAATGTAAATGCCCAATTAAATGCTTTGCCTCAAATTTCTATACAAAGAGTAAGTCTTTATAAAAGAGAAATAAGAGAGACTGCTAAACTTGCTTTAAGAGCATTAGGTTACTATAAACCTAAAGTTTATGTATATACAAAGGATGAGTATTTAGATTTTGTTGCAAAAGAACAAAAAGCTTTAGGTATTGATGAAAATTTAGCTAATACAGAAGATGATGACAATAAAAAAGAAAGCAAAAAAGACATTAAGAAAAAAGAGCTTTTAGATAGAACTGTCTTTGTTTATATTGAAAAAAATAAACCTTTATTTGTTAGATCTTTTGATGTACAAGTTTTAGGTGAGGGTGCTAATTATAAAACCTTTAAAAGAGCTATTAATAATTCTAATATAAGAACTTATAGTATTTTAAATCATGGTAATTATGAAAATTTAAAAGAGCAATTACAAAAAGATGCCTATGCTTTAGGTTTTTTTGATGCTAAATTTGATGCTTCACGTATTTTAGTATATCAAGAGCAAAATATGGCTGATATTGAGCTTATTTTTGATACAGGTGTACGTTATAAAATAGGTGATATTGTAACTAATGAGACTACAAAAGAATTATTAAAACCATCTCAAAGTTTAATTACTCTAAAAAGGGGTAAGAACTTTTCAAGTAAGACTATAAATGACAATTTATCTTCTTTATCTGAAACTAACTATTATCAATCTATTGATATAACACCACTTTTAGATAAAAAAACAGAAGATAAAGAAGTTCCTATAAAAATAGATTTAGCTCGTAAAAAAAATAATTTAATGCGTGTAGGTATAGGTTATTCTACTGATGAGCAAGCACGTGTGCTCTTTGAGTGGGATAAGCCTCTTTTAAATGAATATGGTCACTCTATGTCTATGGGTACAAAGCTATCTATGGTTACACAAGAGGCAAGACTTATGTATAAAATCCCATATAGAAATCCAAATTTAGACTATTTTTATATAAATGCTACACAAACACATACAGATATTAATGATACTTTATCTGATAGATCGCATTTAAGTTTTCACTATGTAGCTGATAAGGAAAAACGTTGGCATAAAGATTTTGCTATGAATGTAGAGTATGAGGATTTTACTCAAGCATCAGAAAAAGGTTTTGGTTGGAATTTATTCCCATCTATAACAATTGCAAGACGTGAAAGTACAGGTGGTGTAGATCCAAGATATGGTTACTATATAGGCGTTGAAGGTTCAGCTGCAACTAGAGCTATATCTGATTATTCTTTTTATAGAGTAGTTTTAACAGGCAAAACAGTATTATCTCCAACTGAGAATACAAGATTATTTTTAAAGGTACAACAAGGTGCAATTTTTGGTGATGATTCAAAACACCTACCTCCATCTATGCGATTTTTCGTAGGTGGTGATAATTCCTTACGTGGTTATGGATATTTACAAGAGTCAGATAGGGACTCAAAAGGTGGTTTAATAGGTGGTAGATATATGACTGCTGGAACTGCTGAATTACAATTTCCAATAGGAATAGCAAACTCAAGAGGTGCTTTATTCTTAGATGCTGCAACAGCATGTAATGAATATACAGATAGAGAGCTTTTATTTGGTCCTGGTATTGGTTATAGATTTAACTCTCCATATGGAACATTACGTGTAGATTTAGGTGTTGCTATAGATAAAGAACCAAAATCTGTCAAACTTCATTTTGCTTTTGGACCTGAGTTTTAATTATGAAAAAGAATGTTAAAAGATTTGTTTTTTATCCATTACTTATAATTGGATCTTTATTTATTTTAATCCTTTTAGCTTTATTTTATGTAATTTCAACAAATTCAGGTGCTAATTTTGCCTTAAATACAGCAAAATCATCCTTAGATGGTATTGTAAATATTGAAGGTGAGATAAAAGATGGCACTATAGCTCATGGTTTAAATTTAGAAAATCTTGTAGTTAATGTACCAGATATTATTGATATTAAAGCTGATACTTTAAATTTAAAATATAATATTTTTGATGTAATTTTTCATAGAACTTTAAATGTAGATAATATAAATGCAGAAAATCTTTTTGTATCTTTACTTATAAAAAAGGGTGGAGATGAAGAAAAATCTAAGGACAATACAGAACCTTTTAAATTACATTTTCCTATAGATCTAAATGTAAATAATCTTTTATTAAATAATTTTGCATATTTATCAGAGCATACAGATGTAAAATTATCTCATCTTAAGGCAAGTATTTTTGTCAAAGATAGTGATGTAAAGTTAAAAGACACAACAGTTAAAAATTTAGATGTTCTTTTACATAATGAAGAATCTAAACAATATGATGTTGTTTCTAAAATAACAAATACAGTTGAGAAGTCTGTAGATAATGTAGCTGATGATATTTTACAAAAGCATAAAAGAAAAACTAATTTAATATCTTTAAATGAAAAAGAGAAAATCTTTTTAGGTATTAAAGATAGACTTGAGCTTATAAATAAAGAAGTAGAGACTATTAAAAATAAAGATGGTTCTATTAATATTTGTAATTTAGATGATAATGATAAATTTATTTTAGATAAGGATATTAAAAAACTATTTACAGTAGTACTACCTATAAATGCTTATGTAGAAAATTTAAAAGTAGAAAATGTACGTTATACACAAAGTGGTTTTGATACAGGATATATAACAGCATCTTTAACTGCTAAATGGTTAAATACCTTAGCTGAAATTGATAATCTTGAAGTAGATCATAAATTAGGACATGTTAATTTAAAAGGTAGTATGAACTTTGATGAATACTATCATATAAAAGCAAGTTTAGATGGTGTTGGTGCTATTAGTGAGTACACTAAAAATAATTATGAAGGTCTTTTATATGGTCTACAAGGTTCTATTAATGTAGATGGAGATTTGAGAGATTTAAAGGCTATAGCTAAAATTCAAAATAAAGATATTGCATCAATTGATTTAAGATTTAGTGCCTTAAGCTCTGGTTTACCTTTAAATATAAAAATTGAGTCTAATAAACTTGAATGGCCATTACTTCTTGAAACTAAAAAAGCTAGTGTTAAGAATTTAAAAATATGTTCTGTAGGTAAGATTTTAGATGGTCTTGAAACTACTGTAAAAGGTCAAATTTCAGGTTATGGCTTTAAGGATTTTGCTATTAATTTAGATGGTATTTTAAGTACAGAAAAATCTATTATTAGTAATTTATCTTTAAAGGGTATTTATGAAAAATCTAAAACTAATGCTAATTTTAGAGGTGTTATAAATTATGGCTCTTTCTATCAAGCATCTGGTAATTTAAAACTAAATACAGAAAATGCTCTTTTTGTAAATAAAGTTTTACAAGGACCTTTAGCTTTAAATTCTAAGTTTTTTGTAAAGTTAGATCCAAATTCTGAAAACTTAATTGAAGCTGATATAACAAATGTTGATGGTTCTCTTGTTTTAAATGGTCAAAAATCAAATATAACTGTTAAAAACTTACTTGGCTCTTATAAAGATGGTTTTACCTTTGAGCGTATTGAGGCCATACAAGGTAAAAATAAATTACATTTTAATGGTTATGTAGGTTTTGACCAATCAGATTTAAAAGGTACTATTGAATTAAATGATCTTTTACTTTTAACAAATAGCATAGATGGTGCTTTTATAGGTTCATTTAAAGCTACAGGTACACTTACAGATTTACAAACACAAGTTACAGGTAAATCAAAATATTTAAAATCTGAATCTGGTTTTGAAGTTAGAGACTTTTTCTTTAACTCTGTATTAAAGACTAAGGATTTAAGTTTTAATGCCACAGCATTATCCTCAACTTTAAAATTATCAAAAGATTTAAAAGCCTCAAAACAATGTGTTATTGATGTAAATGGTAAGATTGAGCATCACTTCTTAAACTTTACATGTGGTGGTGAAAACTCAGGATTTATAACTTTTCAAGGTGGTTTAGATAGAGATAAATTAAAATATAAAGGTACATTAAATGACTTTTTAATTGCAAATCAATCTAATTCTACACTTGCACTTAAAGCACCTATAAATATAAATGTCGATCTTGAAAAAGAGAGTTTTAAAACAGATGCTATAAACCTTGTAGGTGATATTGCAAATTTAGATATAGAACCTATCATTTATGAAAAAGGTGATCTAAAGACAGGGGTAAAACTACATAAATTAAGATTAAAAGATTTAAATTACCTTATGCCTGATGATATGAAATTAAATGGTAATGTAACTATTAATTCTAAAATTAATGTACAAAAAGGTGTTCCTTATGTAAATGCAGATTTAGATATTGAAGATCTTGCATTTAAAAATCCTGATATAAATTTAAAATTTACCTCTATAAAATCTAAAGTAAAGACTAATGATAAACTTGCAAATATTGTCTTTGATTTTGGTTTTAAAGATAAAAAAGGTGATGGTCATTTAGATTTATCAATATTAGATCCATTTAATAAGAAAAACTTAAGTGGTAATTTAAATATTAATAATATAGATTTATCTTTATTTGAAAATGCAGGACAAGCATTTAATGAACTACAAGGTTTTGCTAATATAAATGGTAATTTTAAAGGTTCACTTGAAAAACCATTATTTTATGGTGATATAAATATAAAGGGTAATGGTGAACCTCGTTATGATGTAGGTCAATTAGATGATTTTAATATAAATTTAAAAACTTTAGGTACAGAGGGTAACCTTACAGGTTATATAAATTTAAATAAAACACCTGTAAATCTCAATGGTAATTTAAATTGGGAACATGGAGCAAATGCTGATATTTCCATAAAATCAAATAACTTACCTTTATTCTTATTAGGTTATGGCTCTGCTTTTACTAATCTTGATTTAAATGCAAGTGTAAAAGATCATATTAGTGTGACAGGTGATATTTTAATTCCTGAAGCTTTCTTAACAGTAAAAGGTTTTTCAGGTTCAGGTATAGCTGTCTCAAAAGATGAAATTTTAATTGATGAAAAGGGTATTTTAGGTCGCAAGAAAAAGACTGAGTCTAATGTAAAGACTTATCTTGATGTAAACTTAAAGCTAGGTGATAAGTTAAAAGCATCTGCTATGGGTCTTACAGCTCAAGTTGTAGGTGGTTTACATATACATAAAGACTTAGATAAAAATGATATTAATGCAGATGGTATTATATCGCTAAAAGATGGTAAGGCTGATTTATATGGACGTCACTTTGATGTTGCAAAAGCTCAAACTATTTTTGCAGGTCCTATTGTAAATCCAGAGCTTGATGTTGAGGTTATAGCATCACCTGATGAAATTGAAGATGATGTTGAAGTTGGTGTAAAAGTTAGTGGTTTTGCAAATGATCCTATTATAAAACTATTTTCAAAGCCAACAATGAATGATAATGAAATCTTATCTTATATGTTATATGGACACTCATTAGAGAAGAGTTCATCTGCTAAGAATCAAGATTTATCATCAAGTGCCTTATTATTAGGTCTTGGTTTAAACTCTACTACAACATTAGTTAATGCTATTGTAGGTTCTGTTGGTATTCAAAATATTCAATTAGGAGCATCTGGTTCTGGTTCAAATACACAAGTATCTGTACAAGGCTATATAACTCCTAAGATAAAACTATCATATGGTTATGGTGTATTTTCACAAATTGGTGAATTTAAACTAAGATATGAAATAATAAGAAAGCTATATGCAGAATTTGTATCATCTGTCGATCAAGCAGTTGATTTGGTATATTCTTTTGAATTTTAAGGATTTGTTATGTCAGAAAAAATATCTTTAACTTTAAAAATTTCTAAAAAAGAAATTGAAGATGCTGTAATAAAGATGGCAAAAGAGATAGAAAAGGACTATAAAGATGAGCCTTTAATCTGTATTTGTATCTTAAAAGGTGCTGTTTTATTCTTTACAGACTTAGTACGTAATATAAATAATGAAAATCTAGTTATAGATTTTATGCGTGTAAGCTCATATGGTAATGGTACATCAAGTACATATGATTTAAAGATTAAAAAGGATATTGAATCTGATATACAAGGCAAAAATGTATTAATTGTTGAGGATATTATAGATTCTGGCTTTACAATGAGCAAACTTATTGAACACTTTAATACAAAAGGTGCAAAAAGTGTTAAAGTATGTGCTTTAATTAATAAAGAAGAAAGACGAGAAGTAGACGTTAACATTGACTATTATGGCTTTAAATTAGAGTCAGGATTTATTGTAGGTTATGGTCTTGATTATGCTGAAAAATATCGTCAATTACCAGAGATCTTTGAGGTAGCAATTGAAGAGTGCTAAATTAAATATAAATAATCAAATTGTTAATATAGAAAATGCTTTTGAACTTGATAGTTCAGATCTATATCCATCTTTTGATAAAATTGATTTAAAAAGTACTGCAGATGTGAAGGGGCGTGATTTCGCCTCTTTGCAATTGCGAGTTAAAAATGCAATTAAAGCATTAGTTCTATCAAATGCATCAAAAATAGCTATTATTTGTGGTTCAAATCAAGTAAACAAGGAAGCTATAGCTAAAAGTATTTGTGAAAAATACAATAAAGATAAGAGTATACATGTTTGCATTGATACAAATAAAAAAGAGCTATTTTTTGATAAGAAGAATAATAAAAAAGGCATAATGTATGAGAACTCAATTATCATTATGCCTTGTGCTTTATTAAATACAAAATCTCATTATTTAGATAAGATTGATAAAGCCTTATATGAAAATAAGGCTTTAAAATTAATCTTATGTGGAGATGCAACAGATTGTGCTCAATTAGCAATGCTATGGCCAGCAACAGAAAATGCTATTAGTGCAGATTTTGTTGTAGAGTTTCCAACTTTAAATGGTCTTTATACCATGTCTACTTTGATAAAATCATATGTAGATGAGTATAAAATAAAGGATGTAGATATAGAGGCAATTGAGCTTTTATGTACTTATACATGCCGTTTAAGTGGAGATAGACGCTATTTAGGTTTACTTGATGAAACCTTACGTTCTATTCTACAAGAGGCTTATTTTTATACAGATAGTGCTGATAAATTTATTAGTAAAAAGAGCGTATTAAAGGCCTTATGTGCTCGCGATTTTAGAGTAAATTATCTACAAGAGTCAGAGCTTCGTGAACATAGAGATAGACAAATATTAATAACAACAGAAGGTGCTGTTGTAGGCCAAATTAATGGTTTATCTGTAATTGAGACTATGGGCACATCTTATGAGTTTGGTGAACCTGTAAGAATCACTGCAACTATTAAGGCAGGTGGTGATGGTGACGTTGTTGATATTGAAAGAAAAGCAGAACTTGCAGGTCAAATTCATGCTAAAGCCATGATGATTATAAATGGTTTTATTACAAAGGAATTTGGCTCTGAATCACCATTACCTGTAACCTCAAGCTTAGTTTTTGAACAATCATATTCTGAAGTTGATGGTGATAGTGCATCTTTAACAGGTCTTTGTGCTATATTGTCTTGCCTCTCTAATTTACCAATACGTCAAGATTTAGCTGTCACAGGTGCTGTAGATCAATTTGGTGATGTACAACCTGTAGGTGGTGTAAATGAAAAGATTGAGGGATTTTTTAGGGTATGTAGGCTACATGGTTTAACAGGAACACAAGGTGTAATTATTCCAGAGTCTTGTATAAATCAATTAGTTTTAAGACCATATATAGTAAAGGCTGTAGAAAGTGGTTTATTCCATATTTATACAGTATCACATGTAAAAGAAGCCATAAAACTTTTAACAACCGTAGATTTTGGAAATGCTGAAATTATTGATTCTATGTATCATAGAATAGTAACTCGTCTTTATGAAGTAGCAACTCAAGAAGATGAATTACCTTGGTGGAATATATTAAGATTTTTAAAAAAGGATTGATAAATGAAAAGAATTTTAGCTTTTGGTGACTCTAATACTTGGGGTTTAAAGCCTCTTGAAAATACTAGTTCTCCTGCAGAACGCTATGATACAGAAACAAGATGGACTTCTTTATTACAAAAGTATTTAGGTACTGACGCTTTTGTTATTGAGCAAGGTTTAAAT
Organism: Anaerobiospirillum sp.; assembly: GCA_029258325.1. GTDB lineage: Bacteria > Pseudomonadota > Gammaproteobacteria > Enterobacterales > Succinivibrionaceae > Anaerobiospirillum_A. The sequence goes on from JARHZF010000159.1 coordinate 11,084, forward strand.
GGTAGAAATACAGGTATTGATGATTTAGGTCGTGGTTATAAATTAAATTTAAATGCACAAAGTGTATTTTCAGCTATTGTAGAAAGTTCTACACCACTTGATTTAATTATCATTATGCTAGGCACAAATGATTGTCATTTAAGATATGACATAGATGAAAAAGTAAGTGCAAATAATATTGAAGAACTTATAAAGATAGCTCAATCAAATATTGTAGTAGGAGATATTCCACATATTTTAATTATATCTCCAGTACCTTTAAGAGATGAGCCTTTAAATGAAGTTAATACAGCTTTAAATATTGCAATGTCACATAAACTTGCTCCTTTATATGAAGAGATTTGTAGCAAGTATGACAATGTATCTTTCTTAGATGCACAAAGTGCAGTTTCTTTAGCTGATGGTTGCGATGGCATTCACCTATCAGAAAAAGCACATAAAGATTTATCTATGCTTATCTTTGAAAAAGTAAAAGAGATTTTATAAAGCTCTTTAATTTAAAGACGCATCTATATTTAATTTAAAAATATCAAGAGGTATATAGTGCTTTGTAACTAAAATTACCTCTTTATTTTCATCATACATACTCTCTTGTATCATAATAAAATCTTCTTTATTAGAGATTGTATATTTCTTAGATGAAAAGTTCCCTGTATTTGATGGGGAGAAAGTATATTCAATAGATGCGTATTTATTATATACATCGCACTCTAAATACTTTAAAAGACTATCTATATTATTTAAATCAATATTATCTTTAGAAATACTTTCAATAGGTATAAAGCTAAGAGAATAAGCACAAGGTATATGATGAGTTTTATACCATCTATTAGCTATAACAATAGCACTTGATTTTTTCTTTAATATATTAGTGATAAAGGCACTAGCTGGTTCTATTTTAAAATCAATTTCAACAAGATTATCTAAATTCTTACTACAGCATCTGTAAATAGGGTGATACATTAATTCTTTATTTTTAATATTATCATTTGATGCAGGATCGTTTACAAAGCTACCAACGCCTACTTTATTTGTAATAAGGTTATCCTCTTGTAGTAAAGCAAGAGCTTTTCTTAAAGTCATACGACTAACACCCATACTTTTTGCAAGCTCATTTTCAGAGGGCAATTGAGTATTAGGTGGATATATTTGACTTTGAATATCTTCATAAAGTCTATTATAAATATCAACATATTTAATTAATTTAGACATATAACCTCTTTTATAAAAAATTTAAATATAAAAATATAATTATGTATATTTTTAGTTAAATTTTAGCAAACTTGTATAGATTATAATTTAAATTTATTATATAAGACAAATTATCCTTATATATTTTCATACATAGTTTTAATCTGCTTATATTTTTATATATTAATTAAAAAAAATGCACTTGTCTAATTAAAAATGAAAAAATAAATAAGTGGTTTAAATAAGATAAACAAGCCATTTAATAAATGTGATGTAGTTTGCAATTTTTAAAGAAAGAAGAAAAATAGCTGTGTTTTTATTATATTTTCAATATACAGGTATTATACAAATATTAACATCTTAAAAATAAAAGAAAAAAAATGAATAAAAAAAGAATTTTATAGTTAAAAAACCTTGTTTAATTTTTATTTATTGCTTTTTAAATCAAGTGTTTATTTTAATAAGAAAAATGTACTTTTCTAATTTGACTATTTTAAAGTCTTAAACTAGTATTAACTATACAGGTATAAATCAATGTAAATACAAGTATAAAGGAATTAAACCATGCAAAATTATTCAGGTGATGTAAATTTACAATATCATTTACAAATTCGTAAAGGTGATGTAGGTCGTTATGTCCTACTTCCAGGCGATCCAAAAAGATGTGAAAAAATAGCAGCTCATTTTGATGATGCTAAATTAATTGCAGATAGCCGTGAATATGTAACTTATACAGGTTATTTAGATGGTGAAAAAGTAAGTGTAACCTCAACTGGTATTGGTGGTCCTTCTGCATCTATTGCTCTTGAAGAGTTAGTTTTATCAGGTGCTGATACATTTATTCGTGTAGGTACTTGTGGTGGTATAGATTTAGATGTTAAAGGTGGTGATATTGTTGTTGCAACTGGTGCTATTCGTATGGAAGGCACAAGTAAAGAATATGCCCCAATTGAATATCCTGCAGTTGCAGATCTAGATGTAACTAATGCACTAGTGCAAGCTGCTCGCAATCTAAAATGTACATGCCATGCTGGTGTTGTTGAATGTAAAGATGCTTTTTATGGTCAACATGAACCTCAAAGAATGCCTGTAAGTTATGAGCTTTTAAATAAGTGGGAAGCTTGGAAACGTATGGGATGTAAAGCATCTGAAATGGAATCTGCAGCATTATTTATTGCAGCAAGCCATTTAAGAGTACGTTGTGGTTCTAATTTCTTAGTAGTTGGAAATCAAGAACGTGCAGCTTTAGGTATGGATAATCCTATGGTTCACGATACAGAACTTGCTATTTCTGTAGCTGTTGAAGCATTACGCATCTTAATTAAAAATGATAAAAACAAATAACTAAAAGTTATTTGAAAGCTTACTAGCAGAGGAGTATTGTAGATGCTACAGTTTTTATTAAATTGTCTTGGTATTGGACTTGTTGTTGGTTTATGTTTTTTACTCTCTTGGAATAAAAAAGAAATCAAGTGGAAATTAGCCTTAAAGGCATTAGTTGCACAATTTATTATTGCTTTTCTGCTAGTTAAGTTTCCTTTAGGACAGCAATTTGTAAAACTCTTATCAGATGGTATTACAGCTGTTATTAATTGTGGTAGAGAGGGCTTACTTTTTGTATTTGGTCCTCTTGCAGATAGTAGTCAATTAGGTTTTATCTTCGTTGTTCAAACTTTAGGTAATATTATCTTTATATCTGCTTTAGTTAGCGTACTTTACTACTTTGGCGTTTTAGGCTTTATTGTTAAGTGGATAGGTAAGGGTATTGGTCGTTTAATGGGCACAACAGAAGTAGAAAGCTTTGTTGCTGTTGCAAATATGTTCTTAGGTCAAACAGACAGCCCTATTTTAATTAGTAAATATATAAGAAACATGACAGACAGTGAAATATTTGTTATTTTAGTAGCAGGTATGGGTAGTATGTCTGTATCAATATTAGGTGGTTATAATGCTTTAGGCATACCTATGGAATACTTAATTATAGCTAGTGCTATGGTTCCTGTAGGTAGTATTTTAATTGCAAAAATTATTTTACCTCAAGTTGATAAGGTTCAAAATATATCCAATATTAAGATGGATAGTAAAGGTCAAAACACTAATGCAATTGATGCTATAGCAGATGGTGCATCAACAGGTATGCATATGGCAATAGCTATTGCTGCATCTTTAGTTGCTATTATTGGTGTAGTTACACTTATCAATATGATTTTAGGTTATGTAAATATAAGTTTAGAACAAGTTTTCTCCTATGTATTTGCTCCATTTGGTTTCTTTATGGGTCTTGATACAAATGAAATCTTTATGGAAGGCAGATTACTTGGTAATAAATTAATCTTAAATGAATTTATAGCATTCCAAGAATTAGGTCAATTACTTGCAAGTTTAGACCCACGTGTAGGTATGATATGTGCAATCTCATTATGTGGTTTTGCAAACTTATCAAGTCTTGGTATTTGTGTAGCTGGTATTGCAGTTTTATGCCCAGAAAAGAGACATGTTTTATCAAGATTAGTATTTAGAGCTATGTTAGGTGGTGTATTAGTAAGTATTTTAAGTGCTATGATTGTAGGTCTTATAACTTATTACTAATAAATATAGAAAGCTTTAAATACAAGAATTTTTTGTAAGATTGAAGGTGTAAAAATGAAAAGAGTGTTCTTAATAGTATTAGATTCTTTTGGTGTAGGAGCAATGCAAGACTCTAAGTCTTTTGGTGATGTAGGTGTTAATACCTTAAAAAGTTGTTCAACTTCACCATTTTTTAGTATGCCAAATTTATTAAAAGCAGGTCTTTCTAATATTGATGGTGTAGATTTCCTTAAAAAAGAGGAGAATCAAACTGGTGCTATAGCTCGTTTACAAGAACAATCTATGGGTAAAGATACAACTATAGGACATTGGGAAATTGCAGGTATTATTTCACCAAAGGCACTTCCTACATATCCAAATGGTTTTCCAGATGAAATTATAGAGCCATTTTGTAAAGCAACAGGTCGTGGCATTTTAGCTAATGCACCATGGTCAGGTACTGAAGTAATTGAAAAGTTTGGTGATGAGCATGTAAAAACAGGCAAGTTAATTGTTTATACATCAGCAGACTCAGTATTTCAAATTGCAGCTCATGAAGATATTGTTCCACCAGAGACTTTATATGAGTATTGCAAAATTGCAAGAAATTTACTTCAAGGTAAGCATGGTGTAGGTCGTGTTATTGCTCGTCCTTTCATTGGTACAAGTGGTAATTATAAGAGAACATCAAATAGACATGACTTTTCATTAGAGCCACCAAAGAAGACCTTATTAGATGCTGTAAAAGAAAAGGGACTTGCTTCAATATCTGTAGGTAAGATTTATGATATTTTTGCAGGCATAGGTACAACAGAACATGTTTACAATAAGAGCAATGAGGATGGTTTAAATCATACTTTAAACTATGCTAAAAAGGACTTTAATGGTTTATGCTTTGTAAACTTAGTTGACTTTGATATGCTTTATGGTCATAGACGTGATATTGATGGTTATGCAAAGGCATTAAATGTATTTGATACATGGTTGCCTACATTTATGGAGCAATTAGGTGATGATGATGTTGTTATGATTACAGCAGATCATGGTTGTGATCCTGCTTATACAAAGACAACAGATCATACACGTGAATATGTTCCTATGATAGCTCTTGGCAAGAAGATAAAGCCATGTAACCTAGGTACAAGATCTTCATTTGCAGATATAGCAGCAACAGTAGCTGAGATGTTAAATGTAGATTTAGATACAGAGGGCAAGAGTTTTGCTAAAGAGATTTTAAAATAATCCTAAATTGATGTAAGGTATAGATGAAATGATAGTCTTTTGTAAGGCTATCATTTTTTTCATCTATGTTATATCTAGTATAGGCTTTTACTTCAGGCAAAAAAAAATCAGCATTAAGCTGATTCTTATTGGCTCCTCCTACAGGACTTGAACCTGTGACATACGGATTAACAGTCCGCCGTTCTACCGACTGAACTAAGGAGGAACTCATTTTGTTTTTCAGTGTTGCCTGAAAACGAGGTACATTATAATAGCCTATTTATAATTAGTCAAGTAATTTTATAAAATAATTTAAATTAATTTGATAACTAATTGATTATAAAGATAATATTACTGTAAAAACAAGCGACCTGTACGGTTGAAAAAAAAGAGATATTATATAATTGATATATGTTATTTTTTTAAATGTACAATATATAGTCCTTGTGATTTTTGCTGTATCACTTAAACTAAAATATTTATTTCTTATGTAAAAATAATATAAAGCTTACATGAATTAAATTTTAGTATTTAGATTAGTCTTTTATAACTTTAAAGCTAAAAGAGCTAGCTTTAAAGTTACTTTGAAAGATTATTTTGCATCAAAAGAGTTTAAGATATCTTCTATATCCTGACCTTTTAATACTTTACCTTTAGATACAATTTCATCATTTATAACTAAAATAGGTAGTTCATCTTTATTTTCTTCTAAGTCATATTGTTTATATACAACTTTAGTTTTGATACCTAAAAATGATACTACTTCTTTTGTATTACTAAAAAGGCTATCACAATTAGCACACTTATTTGAAATAACCACAATATTTTTAATAGAGTGAAAACGTTCTTTATCACCTTCTATAGCTGTATTGTAGTCATACTCATGCAAATCATTATTATGATTATGGCAAGAGCATGATTCATAATCTTCATTTGCTTTATCTAAAATATCTTTTAAATTATAGAAAGCCATCCTAAAAATCCTTATTATTTAAAATAAATGAAGATCTATTTTATTATAAAAATAGATCTAAACTTGAAATAATTAATTTTAATCTTTAATTTATCTAATCTAAATCACTATATAAAATTATTCTACTCCTTAGTAAAATCATATAAGCTTAAATAAGTTTAATTATTTTAGCTATAATAGACGCAAATAAAATATATAAAGGTTCACGCTATTAATTTTGATTCATGTGAGATTTATGTTGTTTCTATATAAGACAGCACCATGTTATTTTAAGTAACAAGGCAAAATCAAAAGTACTTTAATTTTGATATTTAATTTTTAAAAAAGGGTAGATATGGTATTTACCTTTTTATATAAGAGATAATGCATTATTTAATAATGCAAAATACATATGACTTTAAAAAGTTTCTCTAAATTTAAAGTACTATAAGCTACATATTAAGATTTATATATTTACTTTAGACCTCTATAAAAGCTTGTATTTATCTTGTTTTATCATAAATACATAAAAAAATTAAAAAAATAAAAATTTTTTATTGACAATATTTATTTTGCCTATTATAATGTATCTCGTTTTCAAGAGAGACTGAAAACAAAAAGAGTTCCTCCTTAGTTCAGTCGGTAGAACGGCGGACTGTTAATCCGTATGTCACAGGTTCAAGTCCTGTAGGAGGAGCCAATAAGAATCAGCTTAATGCTGATTTTTTTTTACCCATAAAAAACTTAAAAATTTTACTACATGAACTTAGAGTTTATTTAGAACCTAAGTTTAAAATAAGGCACTTAAGATTGTGCCTTATTTGTTATAAATTTAGATAAATTAAATAAGCTCTCTTATACCTATCACTTTATTTATCATATCTTTTTATTAAACACTTTTGCAGTACATAATATGTACGTTACTTATACACAATAAAGAGCTATTATTTTTAAGTAACAATACATACAATGAACTTATTTAGTTAGATAAGCTTTTACAATTAGAATCAAGTAAATCTATAATTTTAGATCTACCATTTAAGCCAACCTTAATTTCAGCAAAAGCTATATTATTATATTTAAGACCATCTCCCATCTTTATATAAAAGTAAGGTCTTTCATAGCTATATTTATTTTTATTTACTTCAATAAGTTCTATATAAAACTTATCATTAAGATTAGATGTAGTTTTGATGTTTTTATTTTTGTCAACAATACATTTATCTAAATTATTTATGTTTATATATTGATGTTTTGCATCTATTTTTAAAGATACATCAACTCTATCTCCATCAAAAATACCTCTTGGATCTATACCATTTACAGCTATATAACAAATTTTTGATTCTTTAAAATTTTGAAAATAGTTATAGGTAAATAATATAGATGGCACAATGATCATAATTAAAAAGACAAAAAGAGGGGCATTGTGTTTATCAATATTTATGTTAAAAGATGGTGTATTTATATTAGTAAAGATATTTTTATTAGGTAGAGCTATAAATACAAGCATTACAATTGTAAGTAGAATTAATATAAGAGCATTAGTATTAAATTCTACACTAAAATAGGTTAAAAGTAATTTATTAACAAGTATAAAGATTGCAAAATATAAAAGTTTTTTTGATGGAAGTAAGAGGGATAAAACTATTAATATTGCAATATTTACATCTTTTGTAAAGAATATAATTATAAATAAAAAAGCTATAAAGCTTTTATTAAAAGCAAGATCTGTTTTTTCTTTTAGTTTAATTAAAAGAGCTACTAAACTAAAAAGAGCTATTAGAATAAAGTATATATAATCAAAAGATAGGGCATTTTTAAAGTAAATAAGTCTATCTTTAAAAAATTTAATAAAGGAATTATAAGTAGATAGCTCATCTGGTGATAACATAAAATTACCTTGACCATGAGATAAGATACTTAAGAAAATATAGTTTTCATAAAAGATATTAAAAAAAGAGTAAAAAACAAATAAAGCTGTAGCTAAGTTTAAAAGGCTATAGCGTTTTGTTGCTTGTATAGAATTTTTAAAATAAAAACTTAAAGCAAGAAAGATTAAGATAGATATATGTACTAAAGCTATAGCTAAGAATAATTTTTCATATTCAATAGAATTTATAAAATATGAAATGCTTGTTATGTACAAAATAAAGATAATACTATTTAAATAGATATTAATTTTAATATTTTTATTATAGTTTTCTCTTGCAAGAAAAATTAAAGGAATGGAGGCTATGATATTTAAAGCAAAAAATATGTATATATTTTTAAAAACGGAAAAATTATGATCAAAGATAAAAACTAAAGTGCTTGTTATGCTAATTAAATATACATTATAAGCAATACTAGATAGTATTATGTTATCTGTATTTTTCTTATAAACAAAAAGAGCTATTACAGAAAAAATAAAAGCTAGTATAGCTAAGACTATCATACTGTCTAAATAAGCAAATAGAAAAGCAAGTTGTGCAATTGCATAAGAAAATATGATAATAGCTACAATAAGTGCAAAGATAATCTTTAGAGCAAGCACTACATAGTTATTAAATAAATTTACATTAAATTTTTTATAAAAATAAAAAGTTGAAAATCCTATGTAGGGTATATATACAAAACATAATAAGATTATACCTAAAGAAATATCTTCAGCTATCATAAATAAAAATAAAAGTAATGCTGTAGAGCCTACTATATTTAGATTAAAGCAAGACTGAAAATTTGCTATTTTTAAGAAAAAACTAAGAGCTATAAGGGCAAAATTTATAAGAGCGAGATATAAAAGATAATCAGAACTATTATTATTAGATCTATAAAAAATAATATAAGAAGCTATAAAAAGGTAGATAAAAAAGCATATATTTTCAGATAAAACTTGTTCTTTTATATGTAATTTTTCTTTAAATATAGAGCTTTGAGTTATATATAAAATTAAAGTTAGGGCTATAAAATGAAAAAAAGGATCTATATTAAAAAAGGCTACTTCATTAAAATTTTCATAGGTGATAAAAGTGCCGTATAAAGAGCATATAGCTAAAAGAACTATATTATTTTTTAGAAAAACATAAATAGGTATTAAACACACTATGAGATAGAGCGTTGACAGTATAGTGTAATTACCTGTACTAAAGGAAGATAATACTTCAACAATAGTGGCACAAGCGAGCAAAATTTGTATATAAGGACATACTTTACTTAATTTTGATGAAGATATGGCTAGACAAAAGATAAAGATATTTAGAGCAATTAAGATAGTAATTCTTAAATATTCATTTAAAAAGTTCCAACGTGATACAGTGTATAAGAATATACAAAAGGCTATAATTATAGATGAAAAACTTACTAAAAAATAATTAAAAATATTGATTTTCTTTTTTAAAAAATCATTATTTTTACTATCTAAATATGCATTTATATCCATAAAAAAATCCAAGTATAAGTGAGTTTTATAAGTGTAGTAGTCATTGTGATTTTTGTGTTATTACTAAAAACAACATCACTTTTTCTTATATAGAAACATCGTAATATCACATGATCTAGTGTGTATATTTTTATTATATATTAAGATAATCTATAAAAGCATGATAGAAATAGAGAAAGGATAAAAGTTCTTATTTTTTGCATTGTTTTTGATATCAAGTTTTACGTCTTGAAGTCTAAGTTAATTTATATAAAAATCAATAACATTGCCACTTAAAACTCATAACTTTGCAATTTAAAATCATAACTTTGCACTTAAAACTCATAACTTTACCTATATAATTTTATACATAACTCTAAAATCTCTTTTTTATCTCTTTTATTTAAAAATTCCTCTTTAATTTTGCTCAAAATAGCATATATAAAATATATTGTATTTAAGATAAACTTTTGTGCTTTTACAACTAATACGATATAAGTATTTAGACAGGTTTTGTCTATTTATCTATATTATTTTTGATTAAATTAATCTTTTTTATGTAAATTTTATATTTTTAGATTAAAATAGATAGTGTATAAACCAATATTTAGTTAATTTTTAAGCACTATTAAAAAAGCCCAAATTTTAAGTTTGGGCTTTTATTTAGGAGAAATATGGAAATAATTAAACTTTTGTTTTTACCTTTTTCTTTGTAATATCTTTACTTTGTGTTTTACTTTCTTTTTTCTCCTTGTTTTGTTCTTTTTTAGTTGAACCTTCTTTATTTTGAATACTTTCTAAAATATTTTTCTCTAAATCAAAAAGATATTGTGATATAGCAATTTGAGAACGTACTAAAGGCTCACCTTCTGTTACTTGTACATACTCATTTGTTTGCTCTGCATCTATAATACGAGCTTTTTGATTATCACTTGCTTGTATTCTAAAAATATTGATAATTCTTTCTTTTAAATCTTGATCAAGTATAGGAGCACCTACCTCAATTCTATGATCTAAATTACGTGTCATCCAATCTGCAGATGTTATGTATAAATCAGGATCGTTATTATTACAAAATACCATTAAACGAGGATGCTCTAAGAATCTATCTACAATTGAGGTTATGTAGATATTTTCAGAAAGATTAGGTATTCCTGCTTTTAATGAACACATACCACGAATAATACATCTAATCTTAACGCCACATTGAGATGCTTTATATAGTCTTTCAATAAGACCATTATCTACAAGATTATTAACCTTGAGATAGATGTAAGCTGGAAAACCTGTACTTGAATTTTCAATTTCTCTATCAATCATAGCGTAAATTCTATTACGTGCATTAATAGGAGATACAAGTAAATTCTTATAATTTGGTCTAGTATATGGATATTCAATAAAATCAAATACAGAATCAACTTCTTTTGTTATTTCTTCATGTGTTGTAAATAAAGAAAAATCTGTATAGATCTTAGCTGTCTTTTCATTAAAGTTACCAGTACCTATATGAGCATATCTTACAATCTTATCATTTTCTTTTCTAATGATAAGACAAAGCTTTGAGTGTATCTTAAGTGTTGGTAAACCAAATAATACTTTAACACCAGCATCAGTTAAACGAGATGCCCATTTAATATTATTAGCCTCATCAAAACGAGCTTTAAGTTCTACAACTACAGTTACTGATTTACCATTATTAGCAGCATCAATTAAAGAATCTATAACAAGTGAGTTATTTGCAACTCTATAGATATTAATCTTTATGCTTTTAACTTTAGGATCGTATGAAGCATGACGTAAAAATTCAGTAAAGTAATCAAAAGAATAATAAGGATAGTAAAGTAAGACATCTTTTTTAGCTATAGCCTCAAAAGGAGTTATAGCAGTATCAAATTGAGATGATTGCACCAAAGGTAGAGATGGGTTTTCAAAATTTTCACCACCAATACTTGGGAATGACAATAAATCCTTAAAATTATGATATCTATTGCCAGGCATTAAAGAGTCTTCTTCAGACATTTTAAGTTTACCTGCTAAAAATGCCACTAATTGTTTTGGCATATTTCTATCGTAGGCAAATCTTACAGGTTTTGCATTAAGTCTTTGCTTAATAGAGTCAGACATACTTTCAAGTACGCCTTTATCTACAGCACTAGTTAAATCGTAATCAGCATCACGATTCATCTTAATTGAGTAAGCTTCAATATCTTTATAATCAAATAGACCTTTAAAGATAGTATCAAGACCAATTCTTATTACATTATCAAGGAAGATAAGGGTAATTTTGTCATCATCAGATGGCATTCTAATGATACGAGGTACAACATCAGATGGAATTTCAATTAAAGCTAGATGTTCATTGCTAGTACCTGTCATTCTTATCATTAAGTAAGTATATTGATCTTTTAAAAATGACACCAAATCAATATTATCATTGATAATAATAGGGTTAATATGTTTTAGAACATGGTGTTTAAAATATTTTTTAACCCATTTAACTTGAGCTTCATTTAATTCTTTTTCATCTTTTAAATAGATGTTATAACTTTCAAGTTCTTCAAAGAGATCTTGGAAGATTTTATTTAAGATTTTTTGATATTCAGATGCAGTATTTTGAATCTTTTTTAGTAATTTAGAAACTTCGTTATAGTCGCCTTTTTCTTTACTAATAATAAGTCTACGTTTTAAATCTGCAACTCTTACCTTAAAGAATTCATCTTGATTACTTGAGTAGATACCAAGGAATCTAACTCTTTCAATGATAGGGACAGATGGGTCTGATGCTTCTTGAAGAACACGACCATTAAAAGATTGCCAACTTATTTCTTTAGGTAAAATAGTTTCCATAAAATCCTTTTTGTAAATTGAATAAAAAATTAGATAATCCTTTTTATTATATACACTTGTGTAAAGTTTAAGTTAAGTAAAATAAAAATAAATTGGATCTCATTCATAAATTCTAAAAAATTATTTTAAAATATTAAGAATGAGATCCAAATTAAATGAAAAAGTCATATTGCTCAGTAGTTTTAAGTAAATTAATGAACAGTGATAATGTTAACAAATAAAACTTTGCATTGACTTAGCATAAATTAAAAATTCTTTATAATTTAAGATATTTTCTTTAGTATTTCCTCAAAGTATGGACCTAATATTACATAAGATCCTATAAAGGCTGCTATAACAAGACCATAGCGAGATAGATAGTCTTTCTTTAAAAACTTAGGGTAGTAAATTTTAGTTTTATAAAGAAGAGCAGATGGAGTTATACCAAAAGCCATCAAAGAGAGCATAGACTTTATATTTAAATAAGATTTTAAACTACCAAATAAAGCAACATTATTAGCACCTTGATGATTTAGATTATTTAAAGGTATATTTGTGTGTAGGGCATTATTTATAGTATCAGCACTTTCAGGGGATAGGGCTAGTAGTATAAATAATAAAGAGAGGGCTGTTTTTAATATATACTTATAGGAAAAAAGAAGTACTAAAACTGCAAAAAGTAAGAGTGCAAGTCCAAGTGGTGGTATATCACTAAAATTATATCCTAGTATTTTAGTATCACTTAAAAGATAAGATATTTTAGTAAAAATAGTATTTATAACTTTACTAAAAATAGAGTTTTCAAAAAAAGTAGTATTTTGTAAATAGGCTATAACTATAGCAGCAATAGCTATAACAAATAAATAGTGAACTTTAAATAAAGAGTCTTTTTTCTTACGTCTTGCCATAAATTCTATCCTAGAAATAGTTAAATGTTTTTTATTTAGACTTTTTAATTAATTTAGCTTTATCTTTATTTTAAATAAAAAAGTGGGGATTTATCCCCACTTTAAAAGACTTATCAAAATATAACTACATCTTATTTAACTCATCTAATTGAGCTAAAATTTTCTCTTTTTGAGTTAGATTTAAGTTAAGTTGAGCTTTAGCTCCTTCAATAATATTAGCAGGTGCTTTTGACACAAATGCTTCATTATTAAGTTTAGACTCACAGCTCTTAATAGCACCCTCTAATTTATTTAACATATCGTTTAATCTCTTAATTTCATCATCTTTATTAATTAGATCTTTCATTAAGATTAAAACTTCTGATGTATAAAGAGGTTTAGATGCACACATCTCAACTTTATCATCTGCATTTATAAAGGTAATTTCTGCAATATTAGCTAAAGCTTTTAGATAAAGCATATTATCTTGAACACACTTAATCTCTTTATCACTTGCAGCACGTAAGATTACATTTACTAAAACAGATGGACCTACTTTCATTTCAGCACGTAAGTTTCTAACTGTAGTAATAAATTCTTTTATATAGTTAATATCAGATAAAGCATTTTCACAAATAGCATAATCAGAGCTTTCTGGATATTTTGCTGTGATAATTGATTTATCTTGATTTAATCTATCTAATATTTTAGCTGTTTGTTGCCAAATAGTTTCTGTAATAAATGGAATTACAGGGTGAGCAAGTCTTAGTACACATTCAAGAACATCAACTAAGGTATAAGCTGTTGCATTCTTTTGTTTATCACTTAAGGTATCTGATTTTAAGATAGCCTTTGATAATTCTAGGTACCAATCGCAATACTCATTCCAAATAAACTCATATAAAAGTGAAGCTACTTGGTCAAATCTATAAGAATTAATTGCATTTTGTACATTATCAATAGTCTTAGCTAAAGAAGATCTAATAAATAGGTCAGCTAGATTATAGTCGCTATCATTTGGTTTTGTAATTTGCATGTTTTCAACATTCATAAGAACAAAACGGCTAGCATTCCAAATCTTATTACAGAAGTTTCTATAGCCCTCAAGACGTTTCATATCCCAGTTAATATCACGACCATTTGAGGCAAGAGCACATAAGGTAAAGCGTAAAGCATCAGTACCGTGAGCTTCAATACCCTCTGGGAATTGTTTTCTTGTTCTATCTGCAATTTTCTTAGCAATTTGAGGTTGCATCATATTTGCAGTTCTCTTTTGTACTAAAGAGTCTGCATCAATGCCATCAATCATATCTAAAGGATCTAAAACATTACCTTTAGATTTTGACATCTTTTGACCTTCTTCATCACGAATAAGACCTGTTACATACACTGTATTAAAAGGAATTTGTGGGCTACCATCTTCATTTTTCATAAAGTGCATGGTCATCATAATCATGCGAGCTACCCAGAAGAAGATAATATCAAAACCTGTTACTAAAACAGATGTAGGGTGGAATGTTTGTAAATCTTTAGTATTATCAGGCCAGCCTAAGGTTGAGAAAGTCCATAAAGCTGATGAGAACCATGTATCTAATACATCTTCATCTTGATGTAATTCTAAAGAAGCATCAATCTTGTATTTGCTACGAACTTCATCTTCATTACGAGCAACGTAAACATTACCATTATTATCATACCAAGCAGGAATTCTATGACCCCACCAAAGTTGACGTGAGATACACCAATCTTGTAGATCACGCATCCAAGAGTAGTACATATTAGTGTATTGTTGAGGTACAAATTTAATTCTGCCATCTTCAACAGCTTCAAGAGCAGGTTTACCTAAAACAGATGCACGTACATACCATTGATCAGTAAGTAGAGGTTCAATAGGAACACCACCTCTATCACCAAAAGGTTGAGATAAAGTATGATCTTCAATTTTCTCTAAAAGACCATTTGCCTTTAAGTCCTCTACAATCTTATCACGAGCTACAAATCTATCTAAGCCTCTATAAGCTTCAGGGATAAAGCCAGAGATTTCAGATGAGCTTTCACCATTAAAGTCAAAAACATCACCTTCATCTTTAATGCAAGCATCTTCTGTCATGATATTAATCATGCAAAGTTTATTTCTTTTACCTACAGCATAGTCATTAAAGTCATGAGCTGGAGTAATCTTAACGCAGCCTGTACCTGTCTCCATATCAGCATGAGGATCGGCAATAACTTTAATCTTACGACCTACAAGAGGTAGGATTAGATCTTTACCAATTAAATCATTAAAGCGTGTATCTTCAGGATTTACAGCAACAGCTGTATCACCTAAAAGAGTTTCAGGACGTGTAGTACCAACTAAGAGGTAATCAAGACCATCTTTAGTCTTAATACCATCTGCAAGTTTATACTTAATGTACCACATGCTACCTTTAACTTCTTTATTTTCAACTTCAAGATCTGAAATTGCAGTACGAAGTTTAGGATCCCAATTTACTAATCTTTTACCACGATAAATTAAATCTTCATCATAAAGGCGTACAAAAACTTCTAAAACAGCTTTTGATAGACCTTCATCCATAGTAAAGCGTTCACGAGACCAATCTACAGAAGTACCTAAACGTCTCATTTGACGTGTAATAGTACCACCTGATTCTTCTTTCCACTTCCAAATTCTGTCAATAAAAGCTTCACGACCTAGATCATCTTTCTTTAATTGCTCTTCATTTTGTAGTTTTCTTTCAACTACCATTTGAGTTGCTATACCAGCGTGGTCTGTACCGCATTGCCAAAGGGTATTATCGCCTTTCATTCTATGATAGCGAATTAAGCTATCCATAATAGTTTGTTGGAAAGCGTGACCCATGTGAAGAGAGCCTGTAATATTAGGAGGAGGAAGAGCTATTGAGAAAGCTTTAGCACTTTCATTTCCATTTGGTTTAAAGAAACCTTGTTCTTCCCATGTTTTATAAATTTCATTTTCAAAATTTTCAGGTTGATAAGTCTTATCCATTTCCATAATAGCTAATGCCTTTATTTAAAAAGAATTGTTTTAAGTTTTATATTTTATCTTTTAAATATATATATGTCATGTAAAAAATATCTTTTTCTCTTAACTCTTTTAATATTAAGTAAACATTCATATAATTAAATTACATTTAAATAAAGATATTACTTAAAAGTGAGCTTATATATGAAGCTATTTAACAAGATCTTTTTAGTTTTATTAATGTTTTTAGGTATATGTATAGCATTTTTAGCTTATGTATATTCAAATGTATCTGATATTGATAAAACTTATATAAAAAAGCATGAGCAAAATTATGTTTTAAAAGCAGGAGATGGTGTATCTACTGTAGTGCATAATTTATTATCAGATACTTATCCATCATATGTGCAAAAGCTTTGGATATATTTAAATAAAGGTAAATTTAATAATATTCAAAAAGGTGAATATGTCATAGATGGTAAAAAGACATTATCTGATATATTAAATGATATGCAAGAGGGACGTGTTTATGTACCACCTCAACTTTATGTCAATATATCAGAGGGTATGCAATATGATCTTATTTTAAAAAGATTAGCAAATAACAAAGAAGTTTATAATGATTTACATCTTATAGATAAAGACAAGAAAGTTTTTATAAAAAATACTTTAAAAGATGAAGCTTTAATTAATGCCCTAGGTGGTTTACATGATAGTTTAGAGGGTTTACTTTTAGCTGACACCTATGCTTTAAATAATAAAAAAGAAGCATCTTATATTATTAAAAAGTCACTTTATGAAATGGCTTTATATATGCAAAAGATGTGGCCATATAGAGATGATAGTATAACTTTAAAAAGTCCATATGAAGCTTTAATCTTAGCATCTTTAGTTGAAAAGGAAAGTTCACGTTCAGATGAAAGGGCTATGATTGCAGGTGTATTTTATAATAGATTAAATAAAAATATGCGTTTGCAAACCGATCCTGCTGTTATGTATGGAATTTCACCTTTATTTAGAGGACCACTTCGTGTCTCTCAATTAAAGAAGGATACACCATATAATACCTATAAGAGAGCAGGACTACCACCAACCCCTATAGCTATGCCATCACGTGAGACTATTGAGGCTGTTTTACATCCTGTTCATACAGATGCAATTTATTTTGTAGCAAAAGGACCAGATCCAAAAGATGGACATCATTTTTCAGCTACACTTAAAGAGCATACAGAAGCTGTAGCTAAGTATAGACAAGCTGTACGTGAGTATAAAGAAAGAGAAAATATAAAATAAAAATTGTTTATGTGAGATTTATGTTGTTTCTATGCGAGATAGCACTATGTTATTTTAAGTAACAATGCAAAAAGCAAAAGTACTATAAAAATCTATAATCTTCTTTAAAGATAAAAGCTCTATAAGATAGGGCTTTTATTTTTTTTAAAGTGATTTTAAAATAAATAAGTTTTATTTATTTTAAAAAAGAGAATATTCATGGCTTCATTATTTATAACATTAGAGGGTACAGAGGGGGCTGGCAAGTCTACTTTAGTTCCTATTATAAAAGAGTATTTAGAGAGTAAAGGTCGCAAAGTTCTAACTTTAAGAGAGCCAGGTGGTAGTGAAATTTGTGAGCAAATTAGAGAGATTTTAGTCTCTGTAAATGACAATGAAAAGTTATGTGATACTGCAGAATTATTATTAATGTATGCAAGTCGTGCTCAACTTGTAGAAAACTTTATAAAACCAAAACTAAAAGAGGGTTTTGATATTATTTGTGATAGACACGATCTCTCATCTATAGCATATCAAGGTGGAGGTCGAGGTATATCTATGGATAAGATTAATAAAGTACGTGAAGTTTCTATAGGAGATTTTAGACCTGATCTTACTTTACTTTTAGATATAGATTTAGATATAGGCATAGAAAGAGCTAAAGCACGTGGCAAATTAGATAGATTTGAAAGAGAGGCACAAGATTTCTTTTTACGTGTTAAAAATGCCTATTTAGATTATGCTAAAAAGCATACAGATTTAGTGCATATTATAGATGCAAAGCAAGATCTAGAAACTGTAAAAGCTAATGTTTTAAAAGTACTAGAGGAAAAACTGTAATGCAATTACCTTGGCTTGCACAAGCATACAATCAATTTAAAGATTCATATTTAAATAATAAGATGTCATCTTCTCTTATTATTGAAGGAACTTATGGTAAAGGTGCCTATCATTTAGTACATGATATAGTAAAACTATATATGTGTAGTAATGCAAATGAAAATGGACCTTGTAATAAGTGCAAGTCATGTCAGCTTATAAATGAAGGCTCACATCTTGATGTTGAGATTATTTTATCTACAAAAACACAAGATGAAAGTGCTATTACTAATAATTTAAATGTACTTTATGAGCAAAATGAATTAGGTACTGTACGTATTGATAATTTACGTAATATTTCATCTTTTTTGCATGAATCTTCTGTTATCAATGACAAAAAAGTTGTTATTGTTCAAAATGCACATTTGATGAAAGAGCAAGGTGCAAATAGTATTTTAAAAACTTTTGAAGAACCACCTTTAAATCGTCTTATTATTTTAGTTACTAAATCATTTTCTCTTTTGCTTCCTACTATATTATCAAGAGCTGTAAAATTATCTATAGAAAATATTTCTCTAGATTTAGCAAAAGATTATCTATATCAAAATAATGTAAAAAAAGAGGATATAGATATAGCTTTAGCTCTATCTTTTAATGCACCTTTGCAAGCTTTAAATCTATCACGTGATATAATCACAGTAGATAAGCAAGATTATACTTTTGTTGAAATAGTAAAAAATGTTTTAAATTTATTTTTACTTTATTTAAAGACACAAGATGAAAGTGTAATTGATTTTATATCTAAGCTTGCATTTGATAAAAGAATGCTTATTTTGCATGAAATTGTTCTTGAAATTTTAAAGTTAAAAGCACGTGTAGATGCAAGTAATTTAGCTTTAATTTCCAATATAAAAGAAAGTGAACTCTTTTTAAAACAAAATTTAAAAATGAGATCATTATTTAATGCTCATAAATTTTTATTAGATTTAGAGATAGCAGAGAAAAATATACCATCTCAAGCATCTAAAGCTAATTTAAGAGAGTTTTTTAGAATTTTAAAGATATAGGTTTATATTGTGATTTTTTATAAATACATATTTAAAGAAGTAGTTAAAACTGAAATAGTTGTCACTTTAATTCTATTTATTGTGTTTTTTTCACAATCTTTAATTAAATTTATATCTCATGGTATTATAGGTGAATTGCCAGCACATATAGTATTAGAGCTTGCTTTATATTCAGTACCTAAAATATCTACTATTTTAATTCCTTTATCTTTTTTTATATCAATACTTCTAACCTTAGGTCGTATTTGTTCAGACTCTGAGATGGTTGTACTTAGATCTATTGGTGTATCACCATCAAAGATTATGTACATAATGTTAGTTGTAGCTACAATGACAGCTTTATTTTGTGCCTATATAGTTTTATATATAAGTCCTAAAGCTCTAAAAGCACAAAGTGATTTAATGCAAGAGGCAAAAACTAATATTACTTTTTTACCTATTGAGTCAGGACGTTTTGTAAACTTTAGTAATAGATTTGATATTTATATTGAAGAAGTTAGTAGTGATAATAAAGAGAAGAAGATTTCAAAAGTTTATGTAATGCAAGATACATTCTCTAAAAATAGTTCTTTAATTATTGCAAAAGAAGGTTATTTAAAATCTGATGAAAAGGGTGTGGTGTGGCTTTATTTAAATGATGGTGAGCGTTATGAAGGACCTCTTTTTGATGGTACTTATAGAGAGGCTGGATTTAAAGAGTTTAGAGCACCTATTATGAGTACAAGTAAAATAGATGATGATTCGGATATAGCTACATTATCAACACTTGAACTTTTAAAGAGCAATAATCTTGAGGCACAGGCATTAGCACAATGGCGTATTGCTCCTATTTTTGCTATTTTTATCCTAACCTTTATTGCTGTACCTTTATCTATGGTAAATCCAAGACAAGGTAGATTTGCAAAACTTTTACCTGCAATTTCTCTTTTTGCTTCATATTATATGTTATTAATTTCCATTAATAATTTACTAAATAGAGCAGCATTCCCTCTTTATCCAGGTCTTTATATTGTTCCTTTATTATTTGCTCTATGTGTAGCAATACCTTTGAACTTACCTAAAAAATATGTTCATAAATTAAGCAGAAATAAAAAGAGGTAGTCATGGTTAATATCTTTGAAAAATATTTAGGTAAGCATGTTCTTTTATCTGTTTTTTTGGTTGCTTTTGTTTTAACCCTTTTATCCTTGCTTGTTGCTTTTATTGATAAGACAAGACATATAGGTACAGGTGAGGTAGATTTTTTATTACTACTTGAATATATATTGCTACAAATACCAACTTATTTTGTACTTTTCTTTCCTGTATCTGTACTTTTAGGTGGTATTTTAGTTTTAGGTAATTTTGCAAAAACTTCAGAACTTGTTGTACTACAAAGTTTTGGTTTTTCACGTCAAGGTATTATCTTTGCCTCTTTAAAAGTATTACTTCCATTTATTATTATTGTCTTGCTTATAGGTGAATTTGTAGCTCCAAAGCTTTCTGCTTATGCTGAAAATACACTAAACTATGCTAGATCAAATGGTGCTGTTGTCTTTACTAAATCAGGCGTATGGTTAAGAGAGGGACAGAGTTTTATTGGTATTAAGATAGTTTACTCTGATAACTCTTTAAATGACATTGTAAAATATGATGTACATGATGGTAAGTTAAAGCGTATCTCAAATGCTAAAAGAGGTGTTTATAAAAATGGTCAATGGAGAATGTATGAAGTAAAACATACACTTTTTTCTGATGATCGTATTTTTATTGAGCATTCAGATGAGGAGATTTGGAATTTATCTTTAAATCCAGAAAGAGTTGAAATGGTATCTATTGATAAATTCTCTTTAAATATCACAGCTCTTTTAGACTACATTAGATATTTAGAGGAAAATAATCAAGACGCATCATCTTATAGGCTTAAGGTTTATTTAAAACTTATATCTCCTATTACTATTGTAACTATGTTATTGCTAGCAGCCTCAACTGTTTTTGGTTCTTTACGTACTGTAAGTATGGGTGCACGTGTAGTTACAGGTATAGGTATAGGATTTTCTTTTTATTTATTAAATGAAATGGGATCTGTTTTTGCTCTAGCTTTTGGTGTTCCTGCAATTATTTCTGCAACAGTTCCTACTTTGTTATTTTTAACTTTATCAATATATATTCTTAAAAAGCATTAGGATATTTAGATAGTAAATAAAGGATTTTAAAATTGTTTATTAGATTTAGTGTAAGCAATTGTTTTTCTTTTGATGAGGAGTTTGAGTTCTCCTTACAAGCATCAGATGATGATAGAAGAGCAAATCATGTTGCAAATATAGATAACTGTGTTGATGTTTTAAAGTCAGGTATTATTTTTGGAGCAAATGCATCAGGTAAAACAAATATACTAAAGGCTATAGCTATATTAAAGCACATTATAAATCAAAAAGAAGTTGATAGCTCTTTAGATAATTTTAAGTTTTTACTTGCAAATGATAGTGATAAAAGACCTATTATCTTTGAGATTGAGTTTTCATCAAATTCTCATATTTATACTTATGGTATATCTATATCAAAAGGTATAGTAGAGGAAGAGTATCTTTATCAAATTAATTTAGATAGAGAGACTATGCTCTTTAAACGTGAACATAATTTTACAAATGATACTATAAATGTTGATTTTAAGCCTCGTACTATAATGTCTCAAAATGATGAGATAATTGATATAGAGCATAAGAAATTTGCTATAGAGACATTAGAGGGCGGGCTTTTAAAGAAAAATGAGCTTTTAATTAAGTACAAAGACATTTTATCTATAAAAGAGTTAGATGATGTTGTAGATTACTTTTTAAATAATTTAATCATTTTTTCAAATGATGATAGTTTTTCATACTTTGATAAAGAGGATTTTATCTTTAAAAAGAATTTATCTGAAGATTTTAAGTTTAAACGCTTTTTAGATAATATCTTACAACATTTAGATTTAGGTGTAGATAAATGCTTTTTTCATAGTACAGATATATCTAAATTCTTTGATGCACAAACAAAAATACATACTAAATCTAATATAGATACAAGACTACTTACAAAAAGATATATTGAAAATGATAAGATAGTTTTTGATTTAGATTTAGAATCAAAAGGCACTAAGGAAGGTATTTATCTGACAGCTTTATTATATTGTGTATATAGTAGGGAGTGTACTTGTTTTATAGATGATTACTCTTTACATTTACATACTAATTTAGCCTATGCCTTTTTAGATTTTATTTTAAAAGAAGATTTAAAAGGTCAGCTTTTACTTACATCACATAATACAAAATTACTTTCTAAAGACTTATTTAGACAAGATGAAATTTATTTTATGAATAAGAATAAAGAGAGTAAAGCATCTTTAATGTATTCTCTTTTAGAGTATGAAGAAGATGATGATATTGAGGGAAACTATTTACAAGGCAAGTATAACGCTATACCTCATATTACAAAGGTTATAGTAGACGAGAAATAATTTAGCTTTGTATTAAAAATGAGAGTATTTAAAAAAAATACTCTCAATAAAATGAGTAAATCAAAAACTCTTTATCT
>JARHZF010000055.1 GCA_029258325.1 Anaerobiospirillum sp.
ATTAGTTGTAAGCAAAATAACATTATCTAAATAATTATTGTGCTTAAAAATATTTAATGTTGATGCTATATCATGTATTCTTTCTACTGCTACATAAAAGTCTGCTTTTATTCCCTCATGAAATAATGTCTCTATTGCTGTACCACATGCAACAATTAAAGCTTTATCTTGATTCTTACGTAAAAAATTCAAATCATAATCAAGTGATGGTCCATTACCTATCACAAATACAGGTACTTTTTCATGTTGTAAAAAATTACTTTTTTTGGCAAGACTTTTATTTTGTAATAAAAGATTATAAGTATTATTTAGGGCAAATAAGCTATCATCAAAAAAACCTGTACCTAAATTTAAAAAATAATAGTCTTTAACTAAAGCTGAAATTTCCTTTTGCATTAAATCATTTTGATAGTGAATAAAAAGAAAACTTAAACTTGTTAAATGTATACCTCTATCTATAAGTGGTATAGCAATTTTATAACGTAATCTTTTGGATAAATCGCCTATAAGCAATTCTACATGTATATTATTATCATGAGCAAAAGAAAGCACATTTGCATAATCAAAAGTATATAAAGATGCATAAAAAGCTTCTTCATTTGGCTCTAATAAAAAGAGATTTTGGACCTCAATTTGTGAAAGTATATGATAAAGATAATATCCAAGACCTATGCCCATACAAAAAAGTAATGGAATTGCATTTAGTTTAGATCTATTTAAATCAAAATCTTTTAAATAATTATTAACAAGCTTTGCACATTGATTTTTATATCTAAATTGTATTTGACCATACCAATCTTTCATCTCCTCATCATCTTTTATAATAAAAAAGTCTCTATACTTTAAAAAATAATCTACTTGCTCTTTACATAAAGCATCAACATCATCTGTATCATAAAATAAATCTTTATTATTAAAAGATACATTTAAATAATTATTTTTACTGACGCTAAAGTTTATAGGGCATGAAGCCTTATAATTACTAAAAGTATCGTAAATTTCCTTATTATGCTCTTTAAAATAAGCTAAATTATTTAAAAATCTCTCTTGTGCCTCTTGAAAAAGAATAGCAGCATCTTCATTATTTATATCTGACATAAAAAAACCTTAAGCAAAAAAAAAAGATGCTTTTACTATAAGAGCAAAAACATCTTTTGTCATTTAATTTTTTAATTTTTAAAATCTATTAATGACCTGCGTCTGGATCAAACTCTGATGGAGCATTAATAACTTTTGGTTTATTTAAGTTCCAATATGGAGATAATTGACGTAATCTTTCAATAATACCAGGTAATACACGAATTACCTCATCTACTTCCTCTTCTGTTGTGAAGCGAGATAGAGAGAATCTAATAGTACCATGAGCTGCAGAGAAAGGAATACCCATAGCTTGCATTACATGAGATGGCTCTAATGATTCACTAGAGCAAGCTGAACCTGATGATGCAGCAATACCATACTCATTTAACATAAGGATAATAGCCTCACCTTCTACAAACTTAAATGCTATATTTAAGGTATTAGGTGTTCTTTCTGTCTCTTTACCTGTAACAATAACTTCAGGAATAGCTTGAACAAGACCTTGCTCTAATTTATCACGTAATGCTCTTACTCTTGTATTTAACTCATCTAAGTGATTTTTTGCAAGTTCACATGCAACACCTAAACCTATAATGTAAGGAACATTCTCAGTACCTGCACGTCTGCCTCTTTCTTGATGTCCACCATGTAAGAATGGTAAGAATCTTGTACCACGTCTTACATATAAAACACCAATACCTTTTGGAGCATGTAATTTATGACCTGAGAAAGATAACATACGTACTTGTGTATCTTTAACATTTACAGCTATCTTACCTATAGCTTGCACAGCATCTGAATGGAATAAAACACCACGTGATGCAGCAATATCAGCTAATTCTTTAATAGGATAAATATTACCTGTTTCATTATTAGCCCACATAATTGAAGCTAATGCTGTCTTATCTGAAAGTAAATTTGCAAATTCATTTGCATCAAGTGAACCTTGTTTAGTTGCAGATAAATACTTTACATTAACACCACGTAACTCTAAAAATGAACATGTATCAATAATAGCAGGATGTTCTAGCTTTGTTGTTACAATCTCATTTTTATCTTTTTGAGTCCATAAAGATGTCCATAAAGCAGCATTATCTGACTCTGATGCACATGATGTAAAAATAATTTCATCAGGATGTTCTGCACCAATTAAATCTGCAACTTGTTCACGAGCTTTTGCTATTGCCTTTGCAACAGGAGCACCAAAACCATGTTGTGATGAAGGATTTCCATAATATGTAGTTAAATAAGGCATCATTGCCTCAACTACTTTAGGATCAATCATAGTAGTAGCATTATTATCCATGTAAATGCCATTACCAATTCCCATCTTTTCTGTATTCATGATTCCTACCTTGTTGAAACTGAAATTTCACGCTCTGTTGCATCTGAAATCTTCTTAGCGATAAAGGTCTTAGTCATATCTGACATTAAACCTACAGATGCAGGACCTGTTAACTTAACAATAACATTGTCACCATCAATAGAAACAAGCTCAACAGTTGAATCTCTATCAAGACCTGATTGTACTTCTTTTAATACATCAGATACTTTAGAGAAGATAGCAGATGATGTTGTCTTTTCATCTAAAGATGCTTTTTCTGTTACATCTTTTGCCATCTCTGTTGATGTTGTAATCTTAATAGATTGAATAGGAGTTGGAACAAATCCAGGTCTTGGTACACCAACTTTTTCAAGATCAACCCATACCTCATCAATAATATCTTGTATGCGTTGATGACATGACATACAACCACCACCTGCTTTAGTGTAGTGAGTTACATCCTCAACAGTGGTTAACTTGTTTTCCCAAACAACTTTCTTAATTTTATTTGCACTTACACCAAAACAGTGACATACAATCTCACCTTCATCGTCATGGCTGTGCTCATAAGTCTTACCGTGGAAATTTGCAATAGCAGCATCTAAAGCTTCACGACCCATTACAGAACAGTGCATTTTTTCAGGAGGTAAACCGCCTAAATAATCAGCAATCTCTTGATTAGTAATTGTCTCTGCTTCTTTTAGACTTTTACCTATAAGCATTTCTGTTAAAGCAGAAGATGATGCAATAGCACTACCACAACCATATGTTTGGAATGCTGCATCTTCAATTATATTAGTTTGCTTATTTATTTTTAGCATTAGACGTAAAGCATCGCCACAAATGATTGAGCCTACATCACCAACAGCATTTGCATCTTCAATTACACGTGCATTACGTGGGTGTAAAAAGTGATCTTTTACTTTATCGCTATAGTCCCACATTTATTTACCTACCTTATATTTTCCTGTTTTAAAAAATTATTCTTTATTTATAATAGACCAAACTTCATCAATTAATTGCTCTATTTGTGAATGACATGACATACAACCACCACCTGCTCTAGTCTCTTCAACTACTTCAGGTACTGTTTTTAGATGTTTTTCATAAATTGCTTTTTTAATTTCAAAAGCACTTACACCCATACAATAACAAATTGTTTGACCGTCATCTTCAAATGGTAAATTACTCATAAAATAAATCTCTACATTAATTTTAAAAATTTCTGTGATATCTTACACAAAAAATAATATTAAAAATTATCAGTTACACATATAAAATCGTTAGATTTTTTTTATCAAATGATAATATATTGATTTAATGATTAAAAAAAGCTAATAAAAACCTTATATATAACTATAATTTTTTATCTTTTGTAAGATGTTTATTATTAATAACAATGTAAAATTATTACATAAAAAATTGTTCCTTTTTACTTATGCTTTATTTTTATAAAAGACAGAAAAAAGAACAATCTAAACCTAGATATAATACCACTTTAATTCTTTATTAAAAGAGATGTTTAATTTTTTTAATATAAAAAATTCATATATAGTTTATATTAAACCTCTTCCTTTTTAATCTTCTTTTCTAACTCTATAGAAACACGAGTCTTTCCATAATTCTTTTGAATAAAAGAGACAAAAATATTAAGTTCATCTACAGTCTCAAAAGATGCATGAATATGATATGAAAAATCTCCTGTCATAAAATTACATTCATTGACACAAACACTATTTTCTAAATATAAAAGAAAATCAGTATCTGTTTGTACATAAAGATTAACTTCAATTAAAGCTCTAATATTAGCTTTACTTTCACCTAAAAAGATAATAGCTCTATAACCTTGAATTACACCAGAGTCCTCTAACCGTTTAACATGACTTGATATTGTAGGTACAGATACATTTATCAGTTTTGCAAGTTCTCTTAAAGATAATCTAGCATCTTCTTGTAAGATCTTAATAATATTTACATCTATATCATCTAAGTGAATTGTAGCCATAAAAAACCATTATTTGTTGAGTTATAAAAGAATAAAATCTAATTGTCTTAAATAGAAAAATAAGTAAGAGATATAAATTAGACTATAGAACTTATTATATAAATGAAAAGAAGAAAAAAAAAGACAGTATGTGAAATAAACCTATATTATATATAATAATACATCTTAGTTTATATGTTAAGATGTATTAAAACATACAACAATAAACTATATTTAATACATACTGTCTTTATATAAATATAATTATTTAATATCTACTACTTTAAAACCTAAAGATTCTATAACTGATTTTAACATAGCATCATTTATACTATCACCAATTTCAAATGTAGCTTTCTTATCCTCTAAAGATACTTCTACATCCTTACATGTAGGTAGACCTGAAAGTGCCTTTTTTACATTTGCAGTACAATGATTACATGTCATACCATCAATTAAGATTTCTTTTTTCATAAGAATTATCTCCTCTTTCTTTTCTAAAGTTTCATCATCTATCTTAACAAAAGATAAGGTTATTGCATTTAAAACAACACAAATAGAACTCAATGACATCATTAATGCTGCTATCATTGGATTTAAATGTAAATTAAAACTTGCAAAAGCACCAAAGGCAAGTGGTATTGCTATTACATTGTAAATAAAAGCAAAAAATAAATTTTGTTTTATATTGGTTAAGGTCTTTTTAGATAAATTTATAGCTTTTTTTATAGAACTTAAATTATCATTCATTAAAGCAATATCACAAGTAGATATAGCAATATCAGAAGCACCCTTTGTACCTATACCTATATCAGATAAGGCTAAAGATGGAGCATCATTAATACCATCACCTACAAAAGCAATAATCTCACCTTTCTCTTTCTCTTTTTCAATAAAAGCTGCTTTTTGCTCTGGTAAAAGCTCACCTTTATACGATGTTACATTTAACTTATTAGCAATATAAGATACTACACTATTACTATCACCAGATAAAATAAAGGTCTTTATATTCATATCCTTTAAAGATTTTATAATATTAAAGGAACTATCTTTTATCTTATCACCATAAACAAAGTGAGCTAAAACATTATTATCATCAAATAAAGTTAAAACAATAAGACCATTATCTTCATTTGTCTTTATAAATTCTAAACTTGCATCATCTAAAGCTACATTTTTATCCTTTATAAAACGTATATTACCAAAATAATAATTTTGCTCAAATATTTTACCTTGTACACCAAAACCCTTTAAAAACTTATAATCTAAAACATCAAGACTATCCCCATCAATTGCCTTACATGTTGCAAGTGCAAGTGGATGTTTGCTCTTTAATTCAAGTGATTTTACTATTTGCTTATAAAAAGGAGTTAATGCATCTACCTTTGCATTTACTGTAAGTAAATCAATATCACCAAAAGTAAGTGTTCCTGTTTTATCAAAAACAATGGAAGTAACTTTATTTAAATTTTCAATAGAATTTATATTTTTAAAGATAATACCATGTAGTGCTCCTCTACCAGTACCTACCATAACAGCTGTAGGAGCTGCAAGACCTAAAGCACAAGGACAAGATACAACTAAAACAGATACAGCATAAGTTAATGCTTTTGCTATATCCAAACTTATAATATACCAAGTTACAAAAGTCACTAATGATATAAAGATAACTGTTGGTACAAAGATAGCTGCAATTTTATCTGCAAGTCTTACAATATCTGGTTTTTGTGCACTTGCTTTTTCAATTAAATCGATAATCTTAAATAAGGTTGTATCAGAACCTATAGCCTTTACTTTAACTTGTACATAACCATAGTTTAAAATAGATGAACAATAAATATTTGAGTCTACTTCTTTTTTAGCAAGTTTAAATTCACCTGTAATAGCCCTCTCATCAAATAAGCCATCACCACTTATAACAACACCATCACAAGGTGCTTTATCACCTGCTCTTAATATAACAATATCATCAGATCTTATATCATCTATTAAAATATGTAATTCTTTATTATCACGAAGTACACAAGCTTTAGTTGGTGCTAAATCTAAAAGTTGATTAATAGCATCTGTTGTTTTTACTTTTGCACGTGACTCTAAATACTTACCTACGCTTACTAAAGTTAATATTGTTGCAACTGATTCATAATAAAGATTATAAGTATGATGTAGTGCATCAACACTTGCTCCTTTATCTATAGTAAAGCTTACACAAAGTGAGAATATATAAGACGCACCAGCTCCTAGAGCTACTAAGCTATCCATATTAGGACTTAAGCTTTTAAAAGCACTAAAACCACTTATAAAATACTTTTTCTCAATAATAACAACAGCTGTAGATAAAATAAATTGAATTAAAGCTGATGTAAACGCATTATCTATAATACTAAAACCCATCATAGGGCCCATTGAGATAGTAAGTAAAATTAAAGTTAAAATAAAAGATATGTAGAGATTAATTTTTTCTTTATTACTTTCTTTTTGAACCCTATTTTGAATATCTTTATTATTATGACTAAAAGCTTCATAGCCACTTTCTTTTATAGAGTTAATAATATTATCTAAAGATATTTTATTTTCATCAAAGCTAATATTAGCTTTATTTTGTAAAAGATTAACCTCTATTTTTTCTACACCATCTAAATCCTTACATGCATTTTCTACTCTTTTTACACAAGCAACACAGCTCATGCCTTTTATATCTAAAACACTATTTTTCATAAATATACCTATTAATAAAAAAAGACCTAAAGGGAAAAACACTTTAGGTCATAATAATAAGGTTTAGGATTGCATGAATGATTACATGACTAATTGAAATCTATTTTAACACAAATTTTTAAAAAAGTTAGCAATAGCTAACACATTTTTTTATAATTTTGCTAATTTCTCAAGACATAATGTAACCATACCAGATACAATATCATCTCTAATCCTTTCATTTATCTCAATTTTAGGCAATAAAGCAACTTCAGCTTCAGACCCTAATTTCTTTTTCAATCTATCAGCAATACCTGATTTTAAAGATTCTGAATAAATTACTAATAAAGATGGATTTAATACACACATAACAGCACGTATTGTTCTTTGAGCAAGTTCATCTGCTTGTTGTGGCTCTGTAGGTAAAACACCTACATCATTATACATAGGGAAGAATCTAACCTCACCTGCCATACCATCTTTACCACGTAATAAAGAACCTTGATAACAAAAACCACAAGCAGGTGCTCTTCCTGGTACTAAAACAAGTCCTGATACATAATGATGATCAGGATATCTTTTATGGCATCCAAGTGTTGCAGCATTAATATCTGTCTCAAAAAACACAGGTACATGAAATCTATTTTCTAAATGTTTTGCAAGTCTTTTTGATCTTGGATCATGTCTAATAGCAGAGGCAACACGACCACCTATAGTATCAGATGGCATAGATATACCAATAATAGCTATTTTGCCATAACGCTCAATAGATCTTTCTATACCTATTCTAAATTCATCTGTATGTATATTAGAGAGAAGTTCTTCTCGTCTTTCAATACATTCACCAAAAAGATCATGTATAGAGTAGCCAGCATAATCATGACCACCTCTTTTATAACAAGATACTATTAACATCAATTTATAAGTTGCATTGAACTTATAAGCAGTTGCAGGTCTACCACTTCCTGTTGTCATATAACCATTTTCATGCACTTCACCTGTAGCAAGAAGAGCTAAGATTAATTTATTTATAGTAACAACACTAAGACCAGTGCTTTCTTTTAATTGTGAAATAGTGGCAATTTGAGCTTTATGTAAAGCTTTACGAATAGTGAGTAAATTCTGCTCACGTATTTGATGACCTGTAATAGATTGATTTGTATTTGTCATATAACACCAATTTATTAAACCCTATTTATAAAGGTGGTTTAATAAGTAATGAAATAAATTATTTTTTACATATATTTATCATTTTACCATATTTAATTACCTATTGCTAACTTATTTCATTATAAATACACATTGCTTTTGTATAAATGTATTTTCTAAAAACTCTCCTATGCTTGTATATTCTTATATATATGTTTTTTGTGATCTAAATCACAAAATGCTAGACGTTTTTTTCACCTTAATACAAAAAATTCTCAACTAAAAGTATTTTATGTGACCTAGTCTCTAGACTTTTTATATAAATTTTTTAAACTAGATAACATAAGATTTGCTAATAAAGCATTTTAAAAAGATTTTTAAGCTACATATTCTAGTTTTAAAAACAAAGAAACTTTACTAATAAAACAAAGCTTATATAGTTTGTTTATTAAGTAAATATTTAGGATTGCATTTGATAAACTTAAGGAGCCTACTTTGCTTCAGATAAGATTACATGGTCGTGGTGGCCAAGGTGTAGTAACTGCAGCTGAGATGTTAACACTTGCTGCCTTTTACGAAAATCACCATGCACAAGCTTTCCCAAGCTTTGGTTCTGAGCGTACTGGTGCACCAGTTGTTGCTTACGCAAGAATTGATGACAAAGAAATTCGTACTCACGAACCTATTCAACGTCCAAACGTTGTTCTAATTCAAGACAGAACCTTACTTGCTGCTTTAAATGTTTTTGAAGGCTTAGATGATAATGGTTATGTTGTTATTAATTCAGAACAACCAGCAGAAGAATTAGTGCCTGAAATGGTTGCAAAATTACCAAAAGGTCACGTATTTACAATTCCAGCTACAGCAATTGCATTAAAAACTTTAGGTAAATCTCTACCAGGTGCACCTATGTTAGCAGGTCTTGCTGCAGCTACTGATGTATTAAACTTAGAAAGCGTACAAAAAGCTTTCCAAGCAAGATACCCAGGAAAGATTGGTGATAGCAATGCAGCTGCTGCTGCAGAAGCATACAACTTCATTAAGAACAAGGAGGCAAACAATGCTTAAGCAAATAGAAGGTTCTCTTGGTATTGCAGAGGCTGTTGCATTATGTCGTCCTGGTGCTGTATGTGCATACCCAATTTCTCCACAAACTCACATCGTAGAAAACGTAGGTAAACTAGTTAAAGAAGGTAAACTAGAAGATTGTGAGTTCATTAACGTAGAATCAGAATTTTCTGCAATGTCAGTATCAATAGGTGCATCAGCAGGTGGTGTTCGTACATACACTGCTACTGCATCTCAAGGTTTACTATTCATGGCTGAAGCTGTTTACAATGCTTCAGGTCTAGGTTTACCTATTGTTATGACAGTTGCATCTCGTGCTATTGGTGCTCCTATTAACATTTGGAACGATCACTCAGACTCTCTATCACAACGTGACTCTGGCTGGTTACAACTATTTTGTGAATCAAATCAAGATGCTTTAGATACTCATATCATGGCATTTAAGATTGCAGAAAAAGTTGGTCTTCCTGTAATGGTATGTATGGATGGTTACGTTCTAACTCACGCATTTGAGCGTTTAGATGTACCAGAGCAAGAATTAGTTGATAAATTCTTACCAGACTATACTCCAACAGAGTTCTTAGATCCAAATGAACCAATCTCTATGGGTGCTATGGTAGGTCCTGAGGCATTTACAGAAGTTCGTTTACAACAACAACGTAAGATGGCAAAGGCTATTGGCGTTATTGAAGAAGTAACAAAAGAGTATCGTGAACTTACAGGTCGTAACTCAGGTGGTCTTCTAGATTGCTACAATTGTGAAGATGCTGACGTTAAACTTGTTATCATGGGTGCTACTGTTGGTACTGCAAAAGATGCTATTGATAAGCTAAAAGCTGAAGGCAAGAAAGTTGGTATCATTTCTCTAAAAGCATTCCGTCCATTCCCATATGACGCAATGAGAGAAGCTATTGGTGATACTAAGAAAGTTGTTGTAGTTGAAAGAGCTTTCTCATTCGGTGCTCGTGGTATTATCACTCCAGAAATAGAGAGATCAGTTCGTGGTCTTGATACCAATGTTAAATCAGTAATTCTAGGTCTTGGTGGTCGTGCTATTTATGGTACAACTATCGAACACGTAGTAGATCTAGCTTTAAATGACAAACTAGTTGATGAAATTACATGGGCTGATGTTGATACACAACAATTAAACAGCTACTTAAAAGATTCAGATGGTTTCCAATTTAAAGAAGGTCCTATAAGTGAATCTGAAATTTTTGAATCAATTAAAAATGTTCGTGCCTAGGTAGTAGGAGATTTAAATGTACGATAAGATTAAATTTTATCAGACTGGTTCCAATACAGTAGGCAACCGTCTATTAAATCCTTCAATGAGAACAGAACAAGCAGCAGTTGATCGTCCTAATACTCTTACTTCAGGTCACCGTGCATGTCAAGGTTGTGGTGAAGCATTAGGTGCTCGTTATGCAATTGACGCTGCTATGCGTTATACAAATGGTCAATTACTAGTATGTAATGCAACAGGCTGTCTTGAAGTTTTCTCAACTCCATTCCCAGAGTCAGCATGGCGTTTACCATGGATTCACTCCCTATTTGGTAACTCAGCAGCTGTAGGTACAGGTCTTGCAGCAGCAGCTCGTGTAAGAGCTAAAAAACTTGGCTCTAAAATAGTACCTCGTGTAATTGCACAAGGTGGTGACGGTGGTACCACAGATATTGGTTTTGGTCCACTATCAGGTATGTTTGAGCGTAATGATGACGTTCTATACATCTGTTATGACAATGGTGCATACATGAATACAGGTGTACAAAGATCATCTGCAACTCCACCAACAGCTCGTACAGCAACAACTCAATTAGTAGGTGATGCTCCTGGTGCTGAATGGGGTAAAGGTAAGAACGTACCTCTAATTGCTATGGCTCACGGTATTCCTTACGTAGCAACAGCTAGCGTATCAGATCCAAAAGATCTTGAATACAAAGTTCAAAAAGCTATGTCATATCATGGTGCTAAATATATTCAAATTTTCGTTCCATGTCCTTTAGGTTGGGGTTGTGCATCTAACTCAACTGTAACTGTAGCTCGTCTTGCTTGTGAGACAGGCTTCTACCCAATATTTGAAGCTGAATATGGTAAGGTTACATCTGTACGTAAGATTCAACAAAAACAACCTGTTATTAATTTCTTAAAACCACAACGTCGTTTTGCTCACTTAACAGGTAAGAAAGCAGATCCTAAGGTTCTTGCAAACTTACAAGCTATGTGTGATCAAAACATTAAAGAATTTGGTTTAATGGATGACTCAGTGCCAGAGACAGTACCAACTGCAATTCAAGCATTTGAGCGTCAAGAGAATATGTAAGAGGAAATGAACCACTATGATGAAAAAACCATTTGCAACTACTCTTGATCCAGAATCATCCTTACAAAACCATACTGGATCATGGCGTACATTAAGACCTGTTAACGTATTTAAATTACCACCTTGTAATAAACAATGCCCAGCAGGTGAAAACATTCAACAATGGCTATACTTTGCAGCTGAAGGTCAGTATGAGCATGCATGGCGTGTACTAACTGAAGATAATCCTCTACCTGCATGTATGGGTCGTGTTTGCTATCACACTTGTGAAGGCAAATGTAACCGTGGTTTCTTAGATGAGACTGTTGGTATTAACTCTGTAGAGCGTTTCTTAGGCGACTATGCTTTAGAAAAGAAATTAGCATTTAAAAAACCTGTTGTAGAAACTGGTAAGAAAGTACTAATTGTAGGTTCAGGTCCTGGTGGTCTATCTGCAGCATATCACCTACGTAAGTTTGGTCACACTGTTCACATCATGGAAATGGCAGAAAAACCAGGTGGTATGATGAGATATGGTATTCCTGTATACCGTCTACCACGTGATATCCTTGATGCTGAAATTGCACGCATAACAGATATGGGTGTAACTATTGAGTGTAATCACAAGGTTGAAGATTTATTAGAAGAAAAAGCTAAAGGTGGCTATGATGCAGTTATCCTAGCTCTAGGTGCAGCTTTATCTTCAAATGTAAATATTCCATCAGGTGATACAAACCGTATTCTTTCAGCTCTTGAAGTTCTAGGTGACGTTGCTGATAAAGGTGAGTATGAAATTGGTCGCCGTGTAGCAGTTTATGGTGGTGGTAACACTGCTGTTGACGTTGCTCGTTCACTACGTCGTTTAGGTGCAGAACCTGTTATCGTTTACCGTCGTAACCGTGACATGATGCCTGCTAATGAAGAAGAAATGGATGGTGCTATTGCAGAGGGTATTGAAGTTAAGTGGTTATCTACAATTGCTGAAGCTTCAAAAGAATCTCTAAAGATTGAGAAGATGGCTCTTGATGAAAATGGCAAACCAAAACCAACAGGCGAATATGAAGAACTACCTGCTGATGCTGTTGTTCTTGCTATTGGTCAAAACGTTGACTTCTCTATCGTTGATAAGATTGAAGGCATTCAAAAAGAGTGGGATAACGTAATTGTTGATAAAAACAATTTCATGACAGGTGTTGATGGCATCTTTGCTGTAGGTGATATGGTTCCTGGTGACAGAACAGTAACAGCAGCAATTGGTATGGGTAAACATGGTGCTCGTGGTGTTAATGCTTATCTAAAAGGCATTGAATACAAGAGAATGCCAAAGCATGATGATGCACGTTTTGAAGATATGCACCCATGGTACTACACCGATGCTCCAAAGAGTGTACGTCCAGAAATCGAGTTAGCTCGTCGTACTTCAACATTTGATGAAGTTCAACACGGTCTAACAGAAGAAAACGCAATTTATGAGGCACAACGTTGTCTATCTTGCGGTAACTGTATGGAATGTGACAACTGCTATGGTGTATGTCCTGATAATGCTATTATCAAACTAGGTCCTGGCAAACGCTATGAGTTTAACTACGACTTCTGTAAGGGTTGTGGTGTTTGTGCTCAAGAGTGTCCTTGTGGTCACATCGACATGGTACCAGAAAAGATTTAATATTATCTATTAAGTAAAATAAGAGGTCTCAGAAATGTGACCTCTTTTATTTTGTATAAAAAAAGTAGTATTTGGGGAAATTATGTGGATTATATAGCATTACCTACTAAATTGATAATATTATTTAAACAAGATTTTTGTAGTTTTACTGATAGATTACTCTAAAATAAACACAATTTTTAAGATTTAGAACTTTGTAATTTAGATAAAAAATAGTCCTGATTAAAGGACTTCCCTAAGATCGCAGATAAATACACCGATAAAATTAAATAAAAACACAAATAATCTTACAGTACAAAAAGAAAGTATTAATCAAAAAGAGATACTGTCTTATAGATTGTTTTCATGCTGAGATTACAAATGATCTAATTTATATCCTGAATATAAGATTACTAATGTAGATCATAGTAAAGATGGTAAGACTAAAGTTTATATAAAAAATACTTGCAAAATTGAAAAATAATCTCATTTATTGATCCACATCAAAATAACAATATTAAAAATTTAGTATTACTATCCTTTATAAGTATAATCAACAACATTGTTAAGTTTATTTTGGAGATTGTTTTATGAAATTAAATAAAATTCGTCTAAGTATGTTAGCTGCAGGTCTTTGCTTAAGCATGAGTTCTTTTGCAGCAGATCTACCTAATATTAAAATTTTAGCTACAGGTGGTACTATTGCTGGTGCAGGTAACTCTGCTACAGAAACTAACTATACAGCAGGTAAAGTAGGTGTTGATGCTTTAATTGCTGCTGTACCTGAGATGACTAAAATTGCAGATATTTCAGGTGAACAAGTAGTAAGCATTGGCTCTCAAGACATGAATGATGAAGTTTGGTTAAAACTATCAAAACGTGTTAATGAACTATTAGCAAGAAAAGATGTCGATGGTATTGTTATTACTCATGGTACTGATACATTAGAAGAAACAGCTTACTTCTTAAATCTAACAGTTAAAAGTGATAAACCAGTTGTATTAGTAGGTGCAATGCGACCTTCTACAGCTATGAGTGCAGATGGTCCTTTAAATCTATATAATGCTGTTGTAACAGCTACAGATAAAGATTCAAAAGGTCGTGGTGTTCTTGTTACCATGAATGACACTATTTTAGATGCACGTGATGTAACTAAGACTAATACAACATTAGTAAGCACATTCCAATCTCCAAACTATGGTGCTATTGGTTATATCTTTAATGGTGATGCTAAGTTTGAGAGATCACCTGAAAGAAAACACAC
>JARHZF010000126.1 GCA_029258325.1 Anaerobiospirillum sp.
GTCTTACCATGGTCAACGTGACCCATGATAGTTACAACAGGAGCACGAGTTACAGCTTCTGCTTTATTTTTTCTATCAGCAACAATTGACTCTTCAAGCTCATTTTCTTTACGTAAAATGGCTTTATGACCCATTTCTTCAGTTACAAGTTGAGCTGTTGCTTGATCAATTACTTGATTGATAGTAACCATCTCACCTAACTTAAATAAGGTCTTAATAACTTCAGCTGCCTTTACAGCCATCTTTTGAGCAAGTTCAGCTACTGTAATAGTTTCACCAATTACAACTTCACGGGATACAGGTGCTGCAGGCTTATTAAATCCATGCTGTTGCTGATTTGCCTTAGCAAGACCCTTTCCACCTTTTTGATTACGCTTACCCTTGCCTTTAACTTGAATCACATTTGATTCATTTTCTTCACGCTTTTTAGAAGTATTTTGACGTCTCTCACCAGATGAGCCTCTATCACGGTGTCTACCACGATTTTCAGCTTCTCTCTCTTGGCGTGCTTCAGCTTCTCTTACATATTGAGATTTTGAGCTTGAGCTGTCTAAATCTTGATCACGTAAACGCTCTTCTTCTTCAAGAGCCCAACGAGCCTCATTTTCTTCAGCAAGACGTCTTGCTTCCTCTTGCTGACGACGATTTTGCTCTTCAATCTTACGTGCAGCTTGCTCTTCTTGAGCACGACGTAAATCATCAGTTGCCTTATCGTCTTTTGGCTTAACCTTTGCTTTTTCTTGGGCTTTTAAAGCCTGTGCTTTTTGCGCTTGCTCTTTTTGCATACGCTCCTTCTCTAGAGCTTTTTGTCGCTCTTGTTCTAATCGCTCTTCTTCTTTCTTTTTCTCAAGAGCGATAGCTTCTTGTTTTAAGCGTTCTTGCTCTTCTTTTTCAAGACGCTCTCTTTCAAGTCTCTCACGCTCTTTAGCCTTTTCTGCTTCAATCATCTTAGGATCGATAACAATCTTTTTTCTAACTTCAACAGCAACTTGCTTTGACTTACCATTATTAGTTTGCAATGTTAAAGTTGAATGTGTCTTTTTATTTAATGTCATGCGTTTTGCTGGGGCATCATTATCTTTTTTATTATCAGCCATCTATATCTCCCCTCTTTACTACTTCAGATCTTTAAACCAACACTCATTACGAGCAGCCATAATGATCTTGCCAGCAAGCTCATCACTTAGACCTTCAATAGTTGTAATATCATCAGTTGCACATTCAGCTAAGTCTTCAGCACTCATTATGCCCTTATCAACTAATTTTAATGCTAAATCTTCAGTAATGCCATCTAGCTTTATTAACTCTTTAACACCACTTTCTTTAATGTCACTTTCTTTCTTCATTAAATAAGATTTTGCATTCTCTTGTAAGGTTTTAGCCATATCTTCATCTATACCCTCTATAGATAATAATGTATCTATAGGTACATATGCTATTTCCTCTAATGAGTTAAAGCCTTCTGTTGCTAAAGCTAAAGCAAAATCTTCATCTATATTTAGTGACTCACTAAATAGATTTACAACCTTAGATGATTCATTTTCAATCTCTTTAGCCATTGCACTTTCAGATTTTACTTTTAAATCCCATTTTAAAAGTTGAGATGCTAAACGTACATTTTGACCATTTCTACCAATAGCTAATGCTAAGTTTTCATCAGCAACAGCAATTTCTATGGTATTTGTATCTTCATTGATAATAATGTGTGAAACCTCAGCTGGCTCCATTGCATTTGTTACATATTGAGCTATGTTTTCATCATATAAAACAACGTCAATCTTCTCACCTGATAACTCATTTGAGACAGCAGTAACACGTGCACCACGCATACCAATACAAGCACCACGAGGATCTACTCTCTTATCCTTTGAACGTACAGCAATCTTAGCACGAGAACCAGGATCACGTGATACGCCCATAATCTCAATAATATCCTCACCAATTTCAGGCACTTCAATTCTAAAAAGTTCTGCTAAAAATTCAGGTGCTGTACGAGAACAAATTAATTGTGGTCCTTTATTATCTGCTTTAATATCGGCAAGTAATACCTTAACTCTATCACCACGACCAAAAGTCTCATGTGGTATTAATTGCTCTCTCTTTAATACAGCCTCTGCATTATTGCCAAGATCAAGAACTAAGAAGTCACGACCTTGCTTTTTAACTGTTGCATTAACAACATGACCTAATCTTTCTCTGTGCTCAGCTATAATCTGCTCACGTTCTGCATCTTTTACTTTTTGAGATAGAACTTGTTTTGCTGTTTGCACAGTAATTCTGTCAAATGCAACTGAATCGATTTCTTCTTCTACAATATCACCAATTTGAATTTCAGGATACTCTGTACGAGCAGCTGATAGTGTAGTCTCACAAGCAGGTTGTGTTAAATTATCATCAGCAACAACAGTCCAACGTCTGAATGTTCTATAAGAACCTTCTTTTCTCTCAATAGCAACACGAACACTAATGTCTACAGGATATTTTTTCTTTGTAGCTGTTGCAAGAGCTGTTTCTAATGCTTCAAAAATTTTATCTTTTGGTATTGCACGCTCATTAGATAGCGCCTCGGCAATTGCAATAATTTCCTTTGCCATTTTGCTAAACCTCTTTATTTGCCCTTGTACTTATTATTTTTTATTTTTGTTAGTAAAATCTGGAACAACTCTTAGTGTTAAAATATTAGAGAAAATAACTTCCATCTTACCTGAAATTTTCTCATCTATTACTACAGTTGAGTCATCTAAAACATCTAAAAGCACACCAGAAAGTTTCTTTCTTCCCTCTGTAGGAATACGTAACTCTGCCTTTACTTCACTATTTATATATAATTTAGCTTGATCTTTTGTAAATAAAATTCTATCAAGGCCAGGTGAAGATACTTCAAGAATATATGCTGGGGAAATAATATCTTCAGCATCTAGAGCAGGTGAGAGCATATTTGTGACATCACCACAAATATCAGCATTAATTCCATTTTCGCTCTCAATAAAAATTTGTAAAACTGCGCTATCTCTACCACCTCTATAGCGTATACCCCAAAGCTCTATACCCATAGATTCAACTAAAGGTCTTACAAGCTCATATAATTTATCTTCAATAGTGCCTGCCATCCATGCCTCATTTTTTGCATAAAAAAAGCCCCTTTTAACTGGGGCCTTCTCTTAAGTTCCACATGTATTTCTTTGATACATACAACAAATCATTTGTTGTTTCCTATCTTTTATAAAGATAATAGCTATATTCCATATAGCATAAGGATATATCAAAACTTTTATTGCTCCTTATACTACACTAATATATATGCAAGATCAAGTAAAATAACATCATGTTCTTTAGGCATTTATCTTATTTTTAAGGTATTTAACTTAAAACTTTATTTTAAAAATAATCTATTATCCTAAAATAAAAGTTTCCCAATACGCTGTACAGTTAAAATAAATCCCATAGGATTCAACTTTCAGCGTATTCTTGTTTTTATTTTATAATTTATTTTGAAAATTGATCAACTTTTTTAGGTCTTCCTCTTTTTCGTTTTGGATGATCAACTATAATTGACCTTGTCCTTGGTCTACCTCTTCTTCTTCTTGGATAATCTACTATAGTAGGCTTTATTTTTGGTCTTCCTGTTTTTTTGATTTCAACAAGACCATTATCTTTCATTAGTCCAAGCTTAATCATTATTTCTTTTGTATCTTCAAAGACATGACTTAAATCATTATACTCAAGATAAATATCTTCTTTTAGGTCAATATCTGTATTGAATCTCCAACAACAATGTAAAGCTGACATAATGCTTTTATATGTGTATTTTTTAAATAAATCTGTTGCTTCGATTTTCTTTATAAGACGACATGTAATCAAAGTACTAATAAAGTTTATAAACTCACTTCCAATCACAGAGAAATCATTTTGAACATTGGTTCTATTTAAAAATAAGTCATTTTTAAAACGATCAAAAACAACTTCCAAAGCCCATCTATCTTGATACATCTTATAAATATCTTGAGCATCTAAATCAAGATCGCTCTCAAAGACAATTACACCTGCAGTTAATTTCTTATTTCTAAGTTTTTGTTTAGTATCTTCATCTTCAGTCATGACTATTTTGTCATGTAGTCCTCTTGACTCATTTATTGAGGTTTCAAAATCTTTGAATGAATAAAGATATCTATTTGTTCTTAAAGCTATTTTCTTTGCATTGATTCTTTGTTTTTGTTGTGTAAAATCTATATTAAAGTCCAACATATTATTGTCTATAACTCTTCTATCATTACGTCTTATAGGTATGATGTAATGAAGATCTTTATGCATTGATACAATATCTTCAACTTCTTTAATATTAAAGCCCTTATCTGCAATGATAACACCTTTATATAGTTGATTTTCAACAACAAAAGAGCGGAAAGCTTTACAATCAAGTGTATTATCTGCATACACAGTAGCTGCTATAGGTTCTTTAAGATCAATATCATAAGCATACAACAAGGATATATCTCTACATCCTTTAACTCTTGATTTTCTTGAATATGCAGATAGGTCATTAACAATACTTGTATTTTGTTTAAGCATTCCATCTATAACTATCTTATGAGTTTTTTGAACTCTTTCTAATCTCTTCAAAAAGAAGTCAACTCGGTGATCTCTTGCCTTACCTAAACCTTGCAAGAAATTTAAAATAGTATTTTTAGATAAAGGAACTCCAGGAAAAAACAGACTTAAAAATGTCTTTTTATATTCTGTAGAATATCTGTAACAAGATAAGTATGGATGCATAACTCTAATACAGGAAATAGTTATAATCTTTTCAGCATCTCTTGCAGAAAACGCTTTTAATAAATCCTCATAGATATCTTTTGTTACACTATAAATAAAAGCAGCAGAACCAAAAGATAAATAGTATTTTTCTTCATCTTGAACATGAGGTTTAGATATTTGTTGAAAATTGTTATCTACAATATAACCAATAACCTTTCCATAAACAGGTTGCATTTTACCTTTTGCATCCTTTTTATAGCCTGTACGTTCTCTAACAGCGTATTTATAATTTCCTA
Source organism: Anaerobiospirillum sp. (assembly GCA_029258325.1). Taxonomy (GTDB): domain Bacteria; phylum Pseudomonadota; class Gammaproteobacteria; order Enterobacterales; family Succinivibrionaceae; genus Anaerobiospirillum_A. The sequence goes on from JARHZF010000126.1 coordinate 5,052, forward strand.
TAGTCTTATTTTCTATAATTACAGTATTTTTTGGTCTTAAGACATTTTTTATATGTTGAGGTATTGTCATAATAATTAAAATAAATTATTTAAAACTGTACGTTGCTGTACAGTTATTTAGAATTTAATTATTTTATTATAATATAGAGTAAAAGTGTTATAAATGCTGTTTTTGCGATATAGTATGATAAAATGTTTCCCAAAACTGTACAGCGTATT
>JARHZF010000218.1 GCA_029258325.1 Anaerobiospirillum sp.
ATGATTGCAGCAGTTGATAAACAACGTGGTAGCTTAGGTGCTATGCAAAATCGTTTAGAATCAACTATACGTAATCAATCAAATGTTGCTATGAATACAGCTGATGCAAGATCACGTATACGTGACGCTGACTTTGCTGAAGAGAGTGCAAACTTAACTCAACAAAATATTATTCAGCAAGCTGCATCATCAATGCTAATGCAATCAAATATGAGACCTCAAATGGCTCTATCTTTAATTGGTTAATTTGTTTTCATAAGATGTTAAAGGCTACCTATTGGTGGCCTTTTTTATGAGATATGGAAAATAAGATCTGATGTAAAAGTTCACAGTACATTTACTAATTCTGATATCTTACTTGTACCATTTTAATTTAAGTGAACTTTTTACAAAAATTAAAAAATATTAAGCTTAGATATGTTCAAGAATATTATATTGAAGTGAGCCTTTAGTTATTTCATTAAGCTCTGCTACAAAATTCTCTATATTATTTTTAGGCAAGACTAAAATATAATTTGCTTTATCTGAAAAGTTTTGTTTTAAGGGACTTACTCTATATTTTTCATATAATCTTTGTAAAAGAGTAATATGTCTATGTTCTATTGTGAGATCAACATAGCCCTCAATCATACGTGTTGTAGTCTCTAAATTTAAAAGACCCTCTTTTACACTATCTTGATAAGCTTTTACAAGACCACCTGTACCTAATAAAATGCCACCAAAATATCTTGTTACAACACAAGTAATTTCACCTACACCACAATGTAATAAAACATTAAGCATAGGATGCCCTGCTGTACCATGTGGCTCTCCATCATCAGAACAACCACAATAAGCAGTAGAATTTGGTGCTGTTGCATTAAAGGCAAAACAATTATGGCGAGCATCAGAAAATTCATTACTTATGCTCTCAATAAAAGCTTTAGCACTTTCTGTGCTATTAGTATGACCTATGGAGGTTATAAATCTACTTTTTTTTACAATAATTTCGGCTCTATGAAATTGACCTTTTTTAAGTTTTGGAACTAAATAAATATCACTCATTATAAAAAAACATTTAAAAACAAAAGGAGATAATAGTTTAGACATTTGATATAAATAAAAATTTATATCAAACGCCCAAATTATATGACTGCCCTTTAATTTATGGCAAGAGGTAAAAGCGCCCCTTGCACATAAAGTTTAGAGCGCTAATGCATAGCGTTTGCGAATTTACCAGCTAAAACTAAACTATCAGAGAATGAACGTAATGCGTTGTAATCCTTTGGAGTTGTTCTGGCTGTTAAAATGCCCCAGTCATCAGATAATGTTTTATTCAATGCTGCAAATTCCTTAACTTGAGAGTTGGAAGAATTTGCCATATCAAACTCATAATCATCTTCAACTTGGGCTACAGTAGTAGAGTTAGCGTTAAAGATTGCTCTAATAGCATCTGTAAACTCACTATCACTACCTACGCTTGCTCTTGATAAATTAGAGCTTGCATATGCATTTTGTGAATCAAATCTATTGATTTGAGTTTGTGCAGTTAAACTAGCTAATAGTTCGTTTGCCATGTTAATCTCCTTAAGGCAAAAATTGCCCAAAGTTCTTTGTTTAACCCTATTAAAGCAACTTATATGCCACTAAAGGAGATACAATGGTTCTAGCCATATAGATAAAGGCTTTTATTATTGAGCACTACCTATATTATATCTATCTGAGTTAAGTCTTATAAAGGTAACTTCTTCATAACCTTTATCACCATTTCTTGGAATTTCATCTATAAATTTATGATTTGGTAAAATCCAAGCTTTCTTTGTCTCAACATCTGGATTTGTTACATTGATACAATCATTGTAAACAAAGATATTATTGTTATCTTGCACTTTGTTTAAAATAACAGGTGCTTCCTCACCAGAGGCAAAAACATACCAGCCTACAGTAAGCCACTTAGTCTTATCAATTCTTGCATGAAAAGCTACAGAACAATCCTCAGATGAATTATTTTTAACTGTAATATAAGCATCAGCAAAAGCACTTGTTGTTAAAAATGAGCAAAATAAAGCTCCTAAAAGTAATTTTTTCAAAGTAATATCCTTTTTATAGTTTTTAATTTTTCTTTTGTCTTTGCTATTATAAATAACTTTTACTATATATTTATAGATTAATTAAAAGAGCTTTAAATTTTTTTTATCAAGAAGGTAAAAAACTAAGATAAAATAAAGCTTTTTATAATGTAAATTAAACCTTAACTTGTGATTTTTCTTGTTGTTACTTAAAAAAGTAGTTATTTTTTATATAAAAAAACAACATAAATCTCACATAAACTACTTATAGTAGTGTATTTACTTAATATGAGTTTATACAATAACATAGGCAAGATTATGAATAATATTACGTTTAATGATGTATTTTTACCAACAACACCAACTAAAGTAAGAAAATATCAAAATAAACCTCACTTTGTAAGTATAGATAAATTAAATCTTAATAAAAATTTATCTCAATACTTACATCATAATTTACAATATGAACATAGGTTTTTGTTTAATTCAGAACTTGCTAATGTTAAAGTTGACATAGTAACACAACCTTTTGTTGGTAAACAAAAAAAGATAATATACACTCATTCTCTTGCTCATGATGCACCTTTTTATATGCATGTAGATAAAGTTATGTTATATAAACAATTTTTGTATAAAGTTGATGATGATAGAATTTTAAGTAATATATTTTTAAGTAATTTATATATAAACTTTTGTAATCAATCTAAAAAGGATAAAATTATACTTTTAAAAAATACTAAAGAGAATTTATACTTTAAACATCCTATGAATGAGTTTAGATTTATCTTAGATCAACTTCTAAAGATATCTTATCTAAGCAATAATATTGATACTGTATTTTCAAATGTTACCAATCTCTATCATAACTTAGATTATGTATGTGATATTTTAAATACAGATATACACTATTATTTATCTATTATAAAAACACTTGCAATAAAAAGAAAAGAAGATAAAGTAGAAAATAAAAGTGTTATTTTTTATCTATGTTTATTTTTATATATTCATCTTTTAACTAAAGAATATAAAGACTTTGAAAAAGAATTATTTTATGATACTTCAAAATTTCATTTTTTTCTAAACTGCTTTTTTGTATTTGAAAATACAAAAGAATTTTATAAATTATTTTTGCCTTTTATAAATAATCTTTTAAGTAAACTTTTAAAACAAGATAATGATAGATATAACTTTTTTGATGAAATAAAAAAAACAAGCTTTTTTATAGATCCTAAAACACAAAATAATGGTCTTCAAGTCTACAATGTCATGAAGGAATGTGAACCCCTTTTATTATGTTTTTGTGAATATGAGGCTAAACATAATATCTATCTTATTAATGAAAAGAAAGAGTTTCTTTTTATAAAAGATATAAACTCTCTTTTTGTAAAAAGAGATTCTACTAAATTACTACAATATATAAACCTTATTCAATTTTATCGTGATGATTCAACTATTATCCCTAAGACTTTAAGGATGATGGATGATTTAGTCACAAAAGATGATGGTTTTTATTGTTTAGGTCTTAAAGGAACACTTCTAAATCAAAGACTAACTTTAATTAATATGAGCTCTTTTTTAGAGAGTAATTGTCTTTTTGCTCCTATTCTCCATAATCAACATAATAAAAATCCAACATTATTTGCTATAAAAAAATTCAGCACAGCTTTAATACATTTTGATAGAAAAGATGTTGTTTTAACAAAAGAGCATTTTGAAAACTCACTTTTAATTTCTTTAATGTTTTATATACTACCTATAAATAAAGAGAATAAAAATTTATTTACAGAAGATCTATTTATAAAACTCTTTGAAATTATGAATATCAAAGAGAATATAGATACTCTTTATAAAGTATACTCTACACAGTATTTTGACTTGTTTGTAAATGCTTATTGCTATAATGAAATTTTTAACAAACATACAAAATACTTTTATGATACTATATTACGCCATATAGAAGTGTACTATTACACTTGTTTTTATGGACAAGATGAAAAAGATTTAAAAGACGTTTTTTGTAACTTTTTAAGCTCCTTTATAGATATAGCTTTTGCTATGAGTGACTATATTGTTCAGTGCTTTAAAAATAATAAAGTAGATAACGTATTTTTCTCTGCTTTCTATCAATCTTTAATACGTCTATGTGATGGTTTTACTTTTTACATTAAAGATATAGCGACATTAAAAGAAAGCAAAGCAGAAATACATTTAAAAGAACAATTAATTAAATATGCAGATCGTTTAACACAATACCTTGATATCTATAATCAATATTGTCAAGATGTAAGTATGTCTTTTAAAGATCAAAAGAAATTTTTGATAAAGGAGCAAGAAAATTTATTTGATAATCTTGTAGCAAATGATTTTGCTACAATAGATCTAAATGCTATGTATATTGAAACAGCAGAAAAAATACAAGCAATAGAACAAAAAGAAATTGCAAAAAGTTCTATAGAACTTGATTTTGACTTTATTGCTAAAACGAAAGAAGAGACAGAGCATGTACAAGATGTTATCTCTCTTATTAAAGATGAAAATAATGACAAAACTAGCATTACTTTAAACGGTGTAAATGATAAATCATCTTTAAATATAAAATCTAATGATGCAGAGCATGTAGTAAGTGTAGCTAATACAGTTGCAGAACATGCAACTAATGCAAATGATATAGATGCAAAATATGCATCTTTAGATCCTAAAGTTCATAAGCTTTTAGAATTTGTTATAGAGAAAAAATCTGAACAAATATCTTTAAGTGAGTTTAAAGATAAAGCCCTATCTTTAAAATTCTTATCTCACTATGCTCCTATTGAATTAATCAATGATTACTTCTATGAGATAAAAGAAGATAAATTACTTGATATTGATGCTGAGAGTGACACTATCTATGTAACACTTGCTCTTTTAGATTAAAAGTAATTATTGTGCTTATTACTTTGTTAGTTAAAAAATGTAGTTTTATCTCATGCAGACATTGTAATAAGCACATGAGCTTTAAAAGTTAAACTTACAAAAATTCACTCTTTTTTAACTAAAATAGGCATTGTAATTATTGCTTTGTTAATTAAAATAACATAGTGTCTATCTTGTGTAAAAACAATATAAATCCCACATAAAACACTAAAATTATAGATAAGATATGAATAAATATAGAGATACAATAATAGATAATATTGAAAGTAATGAGCATAACTTAAATGAGCATATCTTATCTCTATTATCTTTATTACCATGTGACAATATTATTGTAATTTCATTTGTCTTAAACTTCTTTCCTTTAGCATCTGATAAAGGAGAATTTGCACATAAGCTCTTTGAAGTTATTTTAAATAATATGCATATAGGACATAATGATGATATCTATATATCTTATATGCAAAAGCATACTAAGACATTTAAAAAACAAAAACAAAGCTTTGATGTAGAGAAAGTATTAGATAAGCATCTACATATGTTTATGTATATGTGTGCTCAAAACTTTGATAGCACAAAAGATGCTTATATGCATTTTTTTATAAAGATAATAGATCTTATAGATGAAATAGCAGCTTTAGTTATTAACTATAGATTAGATAGTAATTTTGATAAATACAATCAATATGATTTTTACATAAA
>JARHZF010000097.1 GCA_029258325.1 Anaerobiospirillum sp.
CATACCGAACACAGAAGTGAAATGCAGTAACGTCGATGGTAGTGCAACGTACGATTGTGCGAGAGTAGATCATCGCCAGGCTAAAGAAAAATACCGTGGAGAGTTAGTTCTGTTTGTTTAGAATACCTGCCTGTCACGCAGGGGGTCGCGGGTTCGAGCCCCGTCCGTTCCGCCACTTAATAGATAATATCCGATTTTATAGTTTACCCTCTTTTCCTAGCGACCATAGTGCTGTGGTACCACCTGTTCCCATACCGAACACAGAAGTGAAATGCAGTAACGCCGATGGTAGTGCAACGTACGATTGTGCGAGAGTAGGGCATCGCTAGGCTAATCACAAAAACACATCTTAAATTCAAATTATCCTTTTAATCCCTTAATAAATTTTGCATCAAAATAGTGTATTTATTTTTTATTTACTACAGTAAACATTTTTATTTGATAAAATAGTTAAGTAATTTTATATAGTTTTCTTTATTTTTATGAGACATTTTTTTATGGAAATTATAAAAGGTACTTCAGCCTTATCTGACTATAAACTAGATAAGTTAAAGGAATTGCTTTTAAATAAAGGTATAAAAGTAAATTCTATTTGTACAAATTTCATTCATTTAGTTGATTTAAAAGAGCCTTTAGACTCTGTTGAAAACGAAGTTTTAAATAAAATACTTTTTTATGGTCCAAAAGATAGTGAGCATGAAAATAAAGGAAAGCTTTTCTTTGTTATACCAAGAGTAGGTACAATTTCTCCATGGTCATCAAAAGCTACTGATATTGCAAAAAACTGTGGTCTTAGCAAGATCTTAAGAATTGAAAGAGGTATAGCATACTATATTGATTGTGATAATGTAGATGCTAATAAAGATATCATTATGTCATTAATTCATGACAGAATGATGGAAGTAGTTCTTGAAAGCTTTGATGATGCTAAAGCATTATTTGAAAATCAATCTCCAAAACCATTTACATCTATAGATCTATTAGGACAAGGTTTAAAAGCATTAGAAGAGGCAAATGTTTCTTTAGGACTTGCTTTATCTAAAGATGAAATGGATTATTTATATAAGTCATTTACAGATTTAAATAGAAATCCAACAGATATTGAACTTTATATGTTTGCTCAGATGAACTCAGAGCACTGTCGTCATAAAGTATTTGGTGCTAAGTGGATCATTGATGGTAAAGAGCAAGATAAGTCATTATTTGAGATGATCAAAAATACTTATGTAGAATCAAATGATTATGTTTTATCTGCATATAAAGATAATGCTGCTGTAATGGAAGGTTCTAAAGCAGGCAGATTCTTCCCTGATAGAGATAGTTTAAGATATTCATATCATGAAGAAGATATGCCTATCTTAATGAAAGTTGAAACACATAATCACCCAACAGCTATATCTCCATTCCCAGGTGCTGCAACAGGTTCTGGTGGTGAAATTAGAGATGAAGGTGCAACAGGTATTGGTTCAAAACCTAAAGCAGGTCTTTGTGGCTTTAGCGTATCAAACTTAAAAATTCCAAATGCAAAAATGCCTTGGGAAGAAGATTTTGGTAAACCAAATAGAATAGCAAGTGCCTTAGATATTATGATAGAAGGTCCTTTAGGTGCTGCATCATTTAATAATGAATTTGGTCGTCCAAATTTATGTGGTTACTTTAGAACATATGAAGAAAAAGTAAATAGTTTTAATGGTGAGGAAATAAGAGGCTACCATAAGCCTATTATGTTGGCAGGTGGCTTTGGTAATATTCGCCGTGAGCATATTATTAAAGATAAGATTATACCTGGTGCAAAATTAATTGTATTAGGTGGTCCTGCTATGGATATTGGTTTAGGTGGTGGTGCAGCCTCATCTATGAACTCAGGACAATCAACAGAAGATTTAGATTTTGCCTCAGTACAAAGAGGTAATCCTGAGATGCAAAGAAGATGTCAAGAAGTGATTGATGCTTGTTGGCAACTTGGTGACAATAATCCTATTATGTTTATCCATGATGTAGGTGCAGGTGGTTTATCAAATGCTATGCCTGAACTTGTAGCAGATGGTGGTGTAGGTGGTATTTTTGATTTACGTAAAATACCAAATGATGAATTATCAATGAGTCCTCTTCAAATTTGGTGTAATGAGTCTCAAGAAAGATATGTATTAGCAGTAGCTGAAGATAAATTTGAGATCTTTGAAAACTTCTGTAAGAGAGAAAGAGCTCAATATGCTGTTATTGGTGTTGCAACTAAAGAGAAGAGAATTGTAGTAGAAGATCCTTATTTTAATAATAAACCAATTGATCTACCTTTAGATATTCTTTTAGGTAAAGCACCTAGAATGATTAAAGATGTAGAATCAAGAACACATAATTCTCCTAAATTTAATGAAGATGGTATTAATCCAACTGATGCTGCAAAGAGAATTTTAAGATTACCAACTATTGCTGAAAAGACATTCTTAATAACTATTGGTGATAGATCTGTTACAGGTTTAGTTGCACGTGATCAAATGGTAGGTCCATGGCAAGTACCTGTATCTGATGTAGCTGTAACAGCTGCATCTTATGATACTTATTATGGTGAAGCTGCAGCTATTGGTGAGAGAACACCTGTTGCACTTTTAAACTATGGTGCATCAGCACGTCTTGCTGTAGCTGAAGCTATTACTAATATAGCAGCAGCTAGAATTGAGTCTTTAAATAGAGTAAAACTATCTGCAAACTGGATGGCAGCAAATGGTCATGGTGGTGAAGATGCAGGTTTATATGAAGCTGTTAAGACTTTAGGTATGGATATGTGTCCAGACTTAAATATAACAGTACCTGTAGGTAAAGACTCTATGTCTATGAAGACTACATGGCAACAAGATGGTGAGACTAAAGAAGTTATTGCACCTATGTCTTTAATAGTTTCATCTTTTGCAAAGTGTGAGGATGTAAGAAAGACATTAACACCTCAATTAAGAACAGATAAAGGCGATAGTGCTTTAATCTATGTAGATTTAGGTGAAAGTAAAAATAGATTAGGTGGTTCTTGTTTAGCTCAAGTGTATAGACAATTAGGTGATGAAACTCCTGATGTTAATAATTTTGCTCGTGTAAAGAGTTTATTTGATGCTATTCAAAATCTAAATAATGAATCTTTACTTTTAGCCTATCATGATGTATCTGATGGTGGTTTATTTGTAACTGTAGCTGAAATGGCTTTTGCAGGTCATACTGGTGTTGAAGTTCGTTTAGATCAATTAGGATCTAACAATTTAGGAGCTTTATTCTCAGAAGAAGTTGGTGTTGTAGTTCAAGTTAAACTTGAAGATAAAGAAAAAGTTTTAAATACTTTATCAGGTCATGGTTTATCTAATTGTACTTTTGTTATAGGTACACTTAGAAATGATGATCGTATTGTCTTTACTCGTGATGGTGTTGATGTAATTAATGAGACAAGACAATGCTTTAGAGAAGTTTGGGCTGAAACTACTTATAACATGCAAGCTCTTCGTGATAATCCAGAATGTGCAAAATCTGAATTTAAACTAAAGAGTGATGATAAAGATACAGGTTTATTTGCACAATTAAGCTATGATATAAATGAAGATATTGCTGCACCTTATATTTTAAAGGGCATAAATCCAAAGATAGCTATTTTACGTGAGCAAGGTGTAAATTCACAAAATGAAATGGCTGTAGCTTTTGATCGTGCAGGCTTTGAATGTATTGATGTTCATATGTCAGATATCTTAAGTGGTAAAGTATCATTAAATGACTTTAAGGGTTTTGCAGCTTGTGGTGGCTTCTCTTATGGTGACGTTTTAGGAGCAGGTGAAGGTTGGGCAAAATCAATTCTCTTTAATGAAAGAGCAAGAGTTGAATTTGAATCATTCTTCAATAGACAAGATACATTTGCTCTTGGTGTATGTAATGGCTGTCAAATGATGTCTACACTTGCAGAATTAATTCCAGGTGCTGAAAATTGGCCACGTTTTGTAACTAATAGATCAGAAAGATTTGAGGCAAGATTTGTTCAAGTTAAGGTAGCTAAATCTAACTCAATTTTCTTTAATGGTATGGAAGGCTCTTCAATGCCAATAGTTGTATCTCATGGTGAGGGTCGTGCTGAATTTAGAGATGACAAGCAATTAGATGCACTTGAAATGAGTAATGGTGTAGCTTTACGCTATGTAGACTATAAAGGTGATGTTACTATGGATTATCCAAGAAATCCAAATGGCTCTCCAAATGGTATTACAGCTGTTACTAATAAAGATGGTAGATTTACCATTATGATGCCACATCCAGAGCGTGTTATTAGAACAGTAGCAAACTCATGGCATGAAGATTCATGGCAAGAAGATAGCCCATGGATTAGATTATTTAGAAATGCTAGAGTTTATGTTAACTAATATTTAATAAAAAAAGACTAAAAAGGCTCAAAAATTGATAGTTTTGAGCCTTTTATTTTATATAATTAAATAAGTTATTAATTTTTGTATTAAAAAGATGGTTTTAAACTATGAATAAACATTTATCAAGTGATGATTTATTAAAAATTTTTGGTGATAACTTAGAATTAAGTGAAAGTGAACTTGAACTTGTAAAAAATGCAATGCTCATTGAGCAAAAACAAAATATTAATATTTTTTTACAAGAACGCTTTCAGGAAAATATAGAATTTTTTAAAACATATCAAAAAAATATCTATGATAAATTTATAAATTATAAATTTCAAAGAGAAATTAGTTTTGTTGAAACTAATGATGGTCTTTTTGATTTATATATAAAAGAAGATGATGTTTATTTATATAATTTAGAACCACAAAAAGTAAATGAAGAACTTTGTAATGTTCATATAAATACATTAGATCATATTTTAAGACAAGCTTATGCTTATGATAAAGATTGGTTTGGACAAATTCATTATAGATATTTAAATGAATGTGTTGAACTTTATGAAAAAGATGGCTCTTTTGATGTAAAACTTATAAGTGATATAAATGCTATACCTTGTATGTTATTTTTAGGTACAGGTTTAGGTTATGTTATTGAAGAGTTTTATAAAAAAGTTGATATAAAACATGCTATTGTAGTTGAACCTAATGATGATTTATTCTTTGCATCATTACATGTTTTTGATTACAAGAGCTTACTTTCTTTTTTACAATCAAATAATCAAAGTATTACCTTTTATACAGGAAATAAAAGAGATAATTTCATTTCATTTTTAAATAATTATTTTTATGAAAAAGGTAGATATTTAAATAAATGTATGAGCATTTATGTTCATTATAAATCATCTGAAATAAGTGATTTTATAACAGAGTTAAATAATCACTTCTCAAGTGTTAATAGAGGTTTTGGTTTTTATGATGATGGTCTTTTTGGTCTATCTCATGGTATACATAATTGCTTAAATAGTAAATCATTTATAAAAGATGATATCTTTATCTCAAATAAATATAAAAATATGCCTGTATTTATAATAGGTAATGGCCCATCTTTAGATAACGATATTGATTTTATTAGAAAAAATCAAGATAAAGCTTTAATTGTAGCTTGTGGTACAACTTTAGATACTTTATATAATCAAGGTATAAAAGCAGATATATTTATAGCTACAGAAAGAGTTTTAGATATGGTCAATATCTTTTCTCATTTAGATAAAGACTATATTAAAGACGTTATTTTAGTATCAAGTGAAGTAGTTCATCCTGATGTATCAAAACACTTTAAACATACATGTTTATTTTTAAAGACAGAAGAAACCTTTCATTTATTAAGATTTATAAATGATAGATTAAAGACTTTTATATCTAAGCTTAGATTTATCTATTTAATGAATCCTCATGTCTCAAATTTAGCTGTATCTTTTGCTTTAAATGTAGGTTTTAAGAATATTTACTTATTTGGTATAGATAATGGTACTAAAAACGCAAATAAGATGCACTCAAGTTCCTCTTTCTTATATTCAGAATGTAATTATTCAGCAGAGGGTATAAATTTTGAGAAAGATGATCTTGCTTTAGCTAATTTTGGTGATGGCTCTGTTATAACAAATCAAATATTTAAAGTATCTATAAGTAATTTAAATTCTATAGTAAGAGCATATAGAGATAATGAATTACGTATTTTTAATTGTTCAGATGGTGCTTTAATTGATGCTATAGAGGCAAAGAGAAGTCGTGATATTAATATATCTAAAATGTCAAATATTAATAAAGAAAAGTTCTTAGAATATTTTATGTCTACATTTACAACAAAAGCATCTTTTGAAAAAGATGATTTTAAAAATTGTTTAGATAGTAATATATTCTCAATGTTAGTAGATAAGACTATAGACTTTTTAACTAAGCCTCTAGAAAATAGAGAAGATGGTTTTAATAGAATTGACTTTATATCTTCTGTCTTTAGACAAAAAGAGGGTATTGAAGCTTTTTACAAAACTTTAATAGGTGGTTCTATAGAATCATTTTTAGTTATGCTTAATCTATCTTTATATAAATATAAAGATGAAAAGAAAGCTTTAAAATTATATGAAAATGTAAAAGAAAGATTTATCTATTTCCTTTTAGATGCAAAAGTTTTATTTAATTATCTTCCAGATTATATTATGGACAATCATAAGGCTTTACTAAATGGTAAAGTAGGTTTTGATCATGAAAACTCAAAAGCTATTGATATCATGTCATATGAAGCTTTTAAAAATAAAGAGGCTTTAAGTAAAGTTAAAAGCTTTGTAAAACGTTATGAGTAATTTTTTAATACTTATATTAAAGAGTTTTTATAAGTCATAATACAGCACAATTGTAAAAAACTATAAAAACTCTTTATTTTTTAATTAATTATTTAAATAATGTTTTATTACTTACAAATAAAGTAAAGTATTTTTATAAAAAATTAGATTTTTTTTATAAATTTAATTAAACTAGGTGCTAAAGCATTTTATATTTTTAGCAAACTTATAAGTTTATAACTTATAAATTTTGTTTTTTTATTATAAATGAGTAAAGAAGTCACAATAGCATTTGGCTTTAGATAGTATGTTTTTTCTATTTTTATAGAAAAATAAATATTAAATTACTAATTTAAACACATAAAAAAGTGATTTATATCTTAAAATTAACAAAAGATATTTACTTTCATTTATAATATAAGAATAAGCTATTATTATAAAAGTATCTATGGTGAGTTTATGTTCAAAAGTGAAATTGAGAAAAGTTTAAATACCTATAAAAGTACTAAGGTGAATGCTAATATTAATGTAGCTGATCCTTATATTATTACAAAAATGCTTTTTCAGGGCGTTTTTGAAAGATTAGCAGAGGCTAAAGGTGCAATTGAAAGAAATGATTTAGAGACTAAGGCTAAAAAGTTATCATCTGCAGCTGATATTATAAAACATCTTCAAAGCACTTTAGATTTCTCTCAATCAAAAGAAATTGCTCAAAATCTTTTTGATATTTATGATTATATGCTTTCTTGTATAGCAGATGCTGCAGTACAAGTTAATAATGAGCCTATTGATAATGCTCTAAATGCTTTTTTACCTATAAAGCAAGCTTGGGATAATATTCCTATTGAGTCTCAAAAAGAAGCTAATTTAAAGAGAGAAAAAGGCTACTTTGAAAAAGAATTTACAAATGATACATCATTAGCTCATGGAACTATTAGATAATATCTTTGTTTTATTAGCTTATGTAATATAAACTTTTTTAGTTTTACTACAAAATTTAGAGAAAAAGGGGAGATGTAAAAATATCTCCTTTTTTATTGTTTAAATGTTTTGTATATTTAATATTGTTGTATAAGTAATAGTAGAAAAGAGGTTTTTATGTATAACAAATTAGGTCCTGTTATTGTTGCAGAAATATCTGGAAATCATAAAGGTTCTTTAGAGAGGGCTATGGAGTTAATCTTATTAGCTCATAAAAATGGAGCAGATGCTATTAAGATTCAGACATATACTGAAGATTCTCTTACTATTGATTGCGATCTTGATGAATTTCAAATAAAAAGTGGTTTATGGAAAGGGTATAACCTTTATAATCTTTATAAAGAGGCAAAGACACCAACAGAGTGGATGAAGCCTCTTTATGATTTTGCTAAAAAAGAGGGTATTTTATTATTCTCAACACCTTTTTCTAAAAAGGATGTTGATGCACTTGAGGCTGTTGATAATCCTATTTATAAAATAGCATCTTTTGAGGTTAATGATGTTAAATTAATAGAAGAGTGTGCTAAGACTAAAAAACCTATAGTAATGTCTACAGGTCTTGCAACTTTAGAGGAAATTGATAGAGCTGTTAATATTATTAAAAAGTATGGTAATGGCGATCTAACCTTATTACATTGTGAAAGTAAGTATCCTGCTGATCCAAAAGAATTTAATTTAAATACAATTCCATTTTTCAAGCAAAGATATGGTTGTCGTGTTGGTTTATCAAATCATGCTTTAGGTGATGTTATTGATATTGCAGCAACAGCTATGGGTGCTGATATGATTGAAAAACACTTTGTTGATGATAGAGCAACAAATAGTGTAGATAGTGCTTTTTCAATGAATATAGAAGAGTTACGTCAATTAGTTGCAGATACAAGTACTGTTGCCATGTCATTAGGAAGTCTTGGTGTAAGACTTACAAAAGATGATGAAAAAAATAGAGATGGTAGACGCTCTTATTATTTAGTAAAAGATATTAAAAAAGGTGAAGCTTTAACTTTCTCACATATTAAATGTATAAGACCTGCTTTAGGTCTTGAGCCATATAAAGTTGATGCTGTAGTAGGTAAAAAAGCAAAAGAAGATATTAAAGCACCATTTGCTATAAAAGATACAATGTTTGAATAAAACAAAAAATGGGTTATAAGAAAATAGACTTATAGCCTATTTTTTTAATATTAAATAATTTTGGGATTTTTTAATCTTTGATTAGATGGTGCGCCCTAGTGGACTCGAACCACCGACCCCCACCATGTCAAGGTGATGCTCTAACCAAGCTGAGCTAAGGGCGCTCTTTGAAATGTACAAAAAATTATATATAAAAAAAATAAAAATTCAAGAGTTAATTTTATTAATTATAGATTTAAACTTGTATTTTTTCTAAAAATATAGAGTTTTAACCTTTATTTTTATACTTTTTGTATGTTTAATACAGCCTTTATGTATCCTTTTATTAAAGATGTATATATATTAACTTAAATCAAATCTATATGATTATATAAAATAAAGTTTTTAAGATTTTCTTATTTAGATTTAAAAAAAAATATAAAAAGTAATGTAAATTTTTAACTTTTATAAGGAATTAAGAGTATACTATATGCTCAATTATTCGTGCCCAAAGTGGCAGACGAGTTAGTCTGTAGTAGTTGCGAATAATTTTGGTTTTACACCATTTTTTTAAATTCAAATCTATTTTAAAGGAGACCTTTGGGTGTTTCGTAGGCATCAGAAGGTTTAGATCTATATGATAAAAATTACATTACCTAATGGCGCTATCCTTGAGTTTGATAGTGCAGTTTCAGTTTATGATATCGCAAGTAAAATTGGTGCAGGTCTAGCAAAAGCATGTATTGCAGGTCGTGTTAATGGTCAATTAAAAGATGCTT
This sequence comes from Anaerobiospirillum sp., assembly GCA_029258325.1. Taxonomy (GTDB): domain Bacteria; phylum Pseudomonadota; class Gammaproteobacteria; order Enterobacterales; family Succinivibrionaceae; genus Anaerobiospirillum_A. Next base: position 9,586 of record JARHZF010000097.1, read on the forward strand.
GTGATTTAGTAGATAGTGATGCAGAAGTTCAAATCATAACAGCAAAAGATAAAGAAGGTGTTGAAATTATAAGACACTCTTGTGCTCACTTATTAGGTCACGCAATTAAGCAATTATGGCCAAATACCAAAATGGCAATTGGTCCTGTGATTGATAATGGCTTCTACTATGATGTTGATTTAGACCATAAATTAACACAAGAAGATTTAGAAGCTTTAGATGCAAGAATGCATGAGCTTGCTAAAACTGATTATAAGGTAATTAAAGAAGTTGTTGATTGGAATGGTGCTTATGAGGCATTCTCAAAAATTGATGAGCCTTATAAGAAAGCCATCTTAGATGAAAATATTGACAAGAGCGATAAGCCTGCACTATATCATCATGAAGAATATTTAGATATGTGTAGAGGTCCTCACGTACCTCGTATGGGCTTTTGTGCTAATTTCAAATTAACACACTTTGCAGGTGCTTATTGGCGTGGTGACTCAAATAATAAGATGTTACAACGTATTTATGGTACTGCATTTGCAACTAAAGAAGAGCTTGCAGCTTATATTCAAAGAAGAGAGGAAGCTGCAAAGCGTGACCATAGAGTTTTAGGTAAGAAACTTGATTTATTCCATTTCCAACAAGAAGCACCAGGTCTAGTATTCTGGCATAATGATGGTTGGACTATCTATCGTGTAATGGAACAATTTATGCGTGAAATGCTACATAAATACCGTTACATTGAGGTTAAGACTCCTCAAATTATGGATAGAGTTTTATGGGAAAGATCAGGTCACTGGGATAAATATAAAGAAAATATGTTTACTACACAGTCTGAAAATAGAGACTATGCTATTAAACCTATGAACTGTCCTGGTGCTATCCAAATTTTTAATTCACGTACAAGATCTTATCGTGATCTACCAATTCGTATGGCAGAATTTGGTCAATGTCATAGAAATGAACCATCAGGCTCATTACATGGTTTATTACGTGTACGTGGTTTTGAACAAGATGATGCTCATATCTTCTGTACAGAAAGTCAAATTATGGAAGAAGTATCAGATTGTATCAAGATGGTATATGATGTTTACAACACCTTTGGTTTTGATAAGGTAGACATTAAGTTATCAACAAGACCTGAAAAGAGAATTGGTTCTGATGAAATTTGGGATAAGGCTGAGGAAGATTTAAAACAAGCTTTAATCCAAAATGGTCTTGAATTTGAATTACAACCAGGTGAAGGTGCATTCTACGGTCCTAAGATTGAATTTACTTTACATGACTCATTAGATAGAGCATGGCAATGTGGTACTATTCAATTAGACTTCTCTTTACCAGAGAGATTAGATGCCCACTATATTGGTGAGGATAATAAGGAGCATACTCCTGTTATGATTCACCGTGCTATGTTAGGTTCAATTGAAAGATTCTTAGGTGTATTAACTGAAGAATTTGCAGGTTCATTCCCAACATGGTTATCACCTTATCAAGCTGTAGTAATGAGTATTACAGATGGTCAACAAGACTATGTAAGAGAAGTTGCTAATAAGATTGATGCAGCAGGTATTAGAGTAAAAACTGATACTAGAAATGATAAGGTTGGTTCAAAGATTCGCGAACATACCTTAATGCATGTTCCTTATCTTCTAGTTTGTGGTGCAAAAGAAGCAGAATCAAATTCTGTTGCAGTAAGAACTAGAAAAGGACAAGATTTAGGTGTAATGTCTATAGATGACTTGATTAATTTAATCAAATCAGATATTATATCGCGCAATATTTTTCCATTTGATGGAAAATAAATAGAATTGAGCTTTTTTTTAATAAGCTTTTGTCTTTAAATTTGTATGAGGATTTTGCTATAAATAACGTTAAGAAAGCCGGTAGGCCTGCGCCTAAGGTCCGAATCAACGGTGATATTAGATCTCCTAAAGTTCGTGTTCTTGAAGAGGAAAATGAAGCTGGTGGAGTTATGTCTACAAGCGAGGCTTTGAAAAAAGCAGAGGAATTAGGAGTTGATTTAGTAGAAATCAGTCCAAATGCAGATCCTCCTGTTTGTAGATTGATTGAATATGGCAAGTATCTCTACGAAAAAAGTAAAGATCAAAAGAAAAAGAAGCAAAAGATTGTACAGGTTAAAGAAATTAAACTTAGACCTGCTACAGATGAGGGCGATTATCAGGTTAAACTACGCAACCTAATTCGCTTCCTTGAAGAAGGCAACAAGGCTAAGGTGACATTGCGTTTCCGTGGTCGTGAAATGGCACACCAACATCTTGGTCTTGATGTATTAAAACGTGTAGAGAACGATCTTTGCACAGTAATGGGTATAGCTACAGTTGAATCAGCTTCACGTGTTGAAGGCAGACAAGCAACTATGGTTTTAGCCCCTAAGAAGAAGTAGTTACAGGATTACAAGTCTTTTTTATAAAAGCTCCTGTCGCTCGTTTAACAATAACAATGCGGAGTTATAAATGGCTGCAAAAGTCAAGGTCAAAATGAAGACCGATAAGGGCGTTGCAAAGCGCTTTAAGAAAACAGGTAGTGGTCACTTCAAGTGCCGTCACCAAAACTTACGTCACATCCTAACTAAGAAGACTCGTAAGCGTAAGCGTTCACTACGTAAAATGACATGTGTTCATCAATCAAATATTCGCGCAATTATGCGTCAATTACCATACGCTTAGTGAGAGGGTAGGATCAAATGGCTAGAGTTAAGCGCGGTGTTACCGCTCGTGCACGTCACAAGAAAGTTTTAAAAGCAGCAAAAGGTTACTATGGTGCACGTTCACGCACCTACCGTGTAGCAGTTCAAGCTGTAACCAAGGCAGGTCAATACGCATACCGTGATCGTCGTCAAAAGAAACGTCAATTCCGTGAGTTATGGATTGTTCGTATCAATGCAGCAGCACGTCAACACGATTTAAGCTACTCACAATTTATGAATGGCTTAAAGAAAGCAAATATTGAAATTGATCGTAAGGTTCTATCAGATATTGCTATCAATGATAAAGAAACCTTTAAGTCAATTGTTGAGAAAGTGCGTCAAGCATTAGCTTAATAAAACTTAATAAATTATATAAAGCAGCCTCAGATTGAGGCTGTTTTTTTATATAGGTATGTATAATGTCTAAAAAAAATGATTATATATATTTAGCAAAACTAGATTTAAAAAATCCTTGGCATTTTATAGCAGTAGGTTTTGGTTCTGGTCTATCTAAAAAAGCTCCAGGTACAGTAGGTTCTCTTGCAGCTATTCCTTTATGTGCTCTTTTAATGCAATTTCCTATATTTTTAGAGATAGTATTTATCTTATTTAGTTTTTATATAGGAACTAAAGCTTGTCAAAAAGCAGAAGATGCTATGGGTATGCACGATCATGGTGGTATTGTTATAGATGAATTTGTAGGTATGTTTATAAGTATCTTATTTTTACCTAAAACAATAATGTCTTTGATTTTAGCTTTTATATTATTTAGAATTTTTGATATTTTAAAACCATTTCCAATTGGTTATGTAGATAAAAGAGTATCAGGTGGTTTTGGTATTATGATAGATGATGTTATTGCAGGTATATTTGCTTTAATATCAGCACACATAATATATGCTTTAGTTTAATTAAAAAGAAAACTTCTTTATAAAAAAAACTGTAGCAATAAAAAACTACAGTTTTTTTTATTTAGAAAAATTTTGCATAACTTCTACTATTTTAAATAAATGATCTTTATTGTCAGTAATCAAGTTAGAGCAAAGATTATTATATTTATTATAAGTTGCAATAGTGAGCTTTTCGACTATTTGAGGTCCTTGAGCTTTGCATTCTATTTTAGAAATATAAGCATTATTTAATCTAACAAATTGATGAATTTTTGCATAGAAATCCTTAACATTGTCAGATGGCTTTTTTAAAAAAGAAGTAAGCTCAATTTCAGATAGATTTTTATCATCTTTTTTATAGATAATATCGTACTCTCCATACAATAAATTTTCTTTATCAGAGTATGGATAAACTACATAGTTATACAAACTATCAAAATTATTTAAAATCTTTTGTTCTTCTTTAGTTAAAGACTTAAAGCTAAAAGTTATAAGATAGTTTTGCTCTTTATTACTATAGCTTATAAAGATATTATTTTGATTAGTAATAAAAGATTCATTAAAGTTTTTAGGAACTTTAAGCGTAATTTTAGAGCCACCTAAAGAGAAATCTTTTATTTCTGTCGCTTGTGTTGATATATTTTGTGCTTTAGCAGTAAAGACACAAAATATACCTAATATACAAAAGAATAACTTTCTCTTTATCATATTATTCTATATTTGATAATTCTCTAAGTTCTCTATTTAGTAAGTTAGCCTCACCTAGATTTAATTCAATTAAACGGCGCAGTGTAGAAATTGAAGCAAGATCAATATGAATACATTCAAAACCTACTTTTCTATCTCTAATATGACGACATACACCGTCTAATTTAATTTGTGTATTAGAGTCGAGGCTGTATTCAATTTTATAAGTACTACCTATAAAAAATTCATTAAGATCATGATTTCTCTCAACCTCAACTAAAACACCTTTTAAAGAGACGTCAATAATTCTTACAAGAAGAGCAGGTCTAAGACCATCTTTAGATTGAATTTTTCCAAATTGAAAAAGTTCTATTCTGCTATAACGTCTTCTATTTTGTGGACTTATCATGATTTCTCCAAATAAATTTAATTATCTTTATTTTTCAACGAAACTATTGAGTTTATTAATCTCAATCCAATAATTAATCTATCTTCAAATCTAAAACGAGTATTTAAACTTTTACAAATAACATTTAGATCTTGTTTTAAAATTTGAATATTTAAAAGTTTATCACTATTTTCATATTTATCTGTAATATCCATAATTTTTTGCGTTGTTTCTTCTATTTTAGGAAGAACCTTATTAGCAATAGAAATTGAGTGCTGTTCAGCTTTCTCCATTAGTTCTATAATTTTTGGATAAAGATTAAAATGACCATGAGATAGGTAATCAATGAGATGCTCACGAAACTTTGTATACATATTTGAATATGTATTTAATTCATCTTCATTTATATTTTCATCAGATGAAACATTAGAAAGTTCCATAAATAATACTACTAATTTTTGTCTTGCAACAATCATGTCATTAATCCAAGAGTATTTGTCATCAACATCTTGGGTTGTAGTATTAAAACCATTTAGAGTACACATAAGACCTCCTAATGAACATGATCTTTATGTTGCTATTATATAATACAATGTAGTGATATAAGCTTTTTTTCTTATTTAATGTATAAAAACATAGCTTATATCACATAGATATTATATTACTCTAATTTAGTTTTGAAATTAATTTATCATTATGTAAATCTTTCTTAAACGCATTTACATTATTGATAAACTTTTGTCTTTGTTTTTGAGCTACGGTTACATCTTCTTTTGTTGGAAGTTTTACACGCATTGCATTAACAGGTCTACCATTAAGTCTAAGCTCATAGTGTAGGTGAGGACCTGTAGATAAACCTGTATTACCAGATCTTGCAATAACCTCACCTAATTTTACCTTTTGACCTGCTTTTACAGCAAGTTTGGATAAATGCATATAAACTGTTGAATATGAACCTTTGTGACGAATTACAATATAGTAACCTGCTGAATGTGAATAAGTTGCTTTATCAACAATACCATCGGCAGGGGCTATAATAGGTGTACCAATACGTACAGCAAAGTCAGTACCATTATGTGGTCTAACTTGACCTGTTACAGGATGTCTTCTATTTGGATTAAAGTGAGATGATATTCTTACATTACCATTAACAGGGAATCTTAAGAATGCAGTAACAGAAGATTGAGATCCTTTTTCATCATAGTATTTATCATCATCGAGGTGACGATAGGTTGAGATAACGCCTAATCTTGCAAGTTTAAATTCAATAGCATCGATCTTGCCTTCACCTTTAGCTTCAGAGAAAAGAACACGCATTTGATCGCCAGGTTGAATGTGTTTACTAAATTGCACACGACCTTTAAATAAACGACTTATTTGATCTATTTCTGTATAGGTAAGACCACTTGCTAAAGCTGCAGTAGAGAATGCTTGACCTTTACCAATATTAACAACAACTAAGCGACCTCTTTGCTTATATAAAGGTATCTCTTCTTTTTGATCATTTGCATTAACTGTGCTATTTTCATTTGCTTTATTAATATGAGCAATTTGAGATTCTTTAGATTTTTGATCTGTTAAATGAGAACCTAATTTTTCAACTACAACAGAAAATTCATTTTTATTTAAATCTTCTCTTACAAAACGAATTTGTTCTGTTTTATTAATTTGAGTAACAAAGGCTATAAGTAAGTTATTATCATCAAGTAAAAAACTTAATTGTTGGCCTGGTTTTAAATTAGCAATATCTTCTTTAACATCTTTATGATCAGCAATAGCTATCATAGTAGAGTAAGGTATGTTTAAATCAGAAAATATTGATGAAATTGTATCGCCTTTTTGTACATCTTCTGCAAACCATTTAGATTGAGTAGATAGTGACTTATCAACTTCTTGAGCTAAATTACGAATCTTCTTATCAATTTCATTATCAGAGTCAACTAATAAAGACTCTGTTAATTGATCATCATAATTATCTAAGTTTTCAAGCTCAGTATTTTTAGTCTGATTTTTACTGTTATTTGCATCTCCCATTAGAATGTCAGTAAGAGACACTTTAGGATCGATGATTTCCTCTATAGGATTATTTGAAGATATATGTGAGCTATCTTCAAATGCTACATCATCATTAGTATTTTTAACATTAGGGCTAAAAATAGCAGCAAGTGATGCTATAACAATAACGGACAGAATGCCGTATAAGTGCTTTTGTGAGATTGGACTCACATAGCTGTCAAAATTCTGGTTTTTACCAGAAATATAATCTTCTTGTTTCATGGTCTAGCTAGATAGGATAATTGCTTTCTAAAAAGTAAGAAGTTTTGCAAATTTTTGTGCAAAAACTCTCAAAATTAATGGTCTTTTATTATAAAGCTTTTATCTTTTTATTTATCTACTTTTTTAGTAAAATTATGAAAAAAGTTTTAAAAGAGGGCAATATTTTGATTTTTGGAGAAAAATTTTATCCAAGTTTACAAAAAATGACACCTTGGAGACAAAGTCTTTTTGCTTTAACTTTAGCTCAAAGACAATTTCCAAATTATATGTTTAATGCATCATTTCATAATGATAGGGGTGTTAGTGAATTTAATTATTGTTTAAAAAAGCTTTGGGAATTTCATCAAGAAAAGTTTAATCATATAGATTTAGAAGAAACTTTAAATGTCTATCTTCCATTTGCTCCTGCTTTAGAACAAGAGGAATTTAATCAAGGTGAGCTTTATGCTTTAGATGCCTCTTTATCTTTAATTGCAGCTTATGACGCTATTGTTATGCATGAGGGTAATGAAGCTGAAATTGCATCTCGTGCTTCTATTGCAAGTGTTATAAGAGTAGTTGAAAGTTATGCAGAAGATGAAGGTCGTGAACTTACTGAAGATGAAATGCGAGAAGTTGAAATTGTAGATAATGAAGTAAATTTCCAAGTAAGTTTATTTGAGCTTTTAAAAAGTGCCAAAAGAGAAAAAGAGCTTGTCCATAGTCTAATAAAGATTGCTCTAAAAGAAGATATATCAAATATAGGTATTGATATAGTAAATAAGGGCGATATAAATTATAAAAACTATGCAAAATAATACATAGTTTTTAATAAAAAATTAATCTTTAAGCAAATGCAAAGCTAAATCTCTACTTGTATTTGCTTGTAAGTCCATAGAGAGGGCTGCATTTAGAATAATAGATTGTTGAACAAATTCAGATGCATCCTCTATAAACTCTTCACTTCCAATATTATCTAAAGATTCAAGTAAATTTTCAGCTATCTTTGAATTTAAATCGACAGTAGATCCTATAGCATTAGAAGATGAACTGTTTAAAGATACAGAACTTGTAGCTCCTGATGCAGAGGTAAAGCTATGCATAGTTGCAATAGATAAACCTGATCCTATAGACATACTCATATGCAAGGGCTCCTATAAAAAGTTCAAATAAATAAGTATAAACTATTAATACTTTTATAAAAGTATATCCTACTTTTTACTAAAAAAATATGTAATAAGTAGGATATTTTTATCTTATTTACTTACATTAAATAAGAACTCAAACATATCGCCATCTTGTACAATATATTCTTTACCTTCAGCTCTTAGCTTACCTGCTTCTTTTGCACCAGCTTCACCATTGTATTTAATGAAGTCATCATAAGCTATAGTTTGAGCACGAATAAAACCACGCTCAAAATCTGAGTGAATCTTGCCAGCTGCTTGTGGAGCTGTAGCACCAACTTCAACAGTCCATGCTCTTACTTCTTTAACACCTGCTGTAAAGAAAGTTTGTAGATTTAATAATTTATAACCTGCACGAATAACTCTATTTAAACCAGGTTCTTCAATACCTAAACTTTCCATGAACTCTGCACGATCACTTTCATCCATAGAAGCAAGTTCAGATTCAATAGCAGCAGATACAGGTACTACAATAGAACCTTCATTTTTAGCATATTCATTTAACTTATCTAAAAATTCATTATTAGTAAAACCATCTTCAGATACGTTTGCAATATACATAACTTTCTTTAAAGTTAAGAAGTTATAGCTACGAAGTGCAAAAAGCTCTTCTTTTGTAAACTCAACTTGTCTTAACATCTTGCCCTCTTCAAGAGCAGGTTTACATTTTTCAAGAGCTAGAACTTGGACTAAAGCTTCTTTATCACCACCAGTTCTTGCTCTTTTTGATAGGCGTTGTAATGATTTTTCACAAACATCAAGATCGGCTAAAGCAAGTTCTGTGTTAATAACCTCAACATCAGAGATAGGGTCAACTTTACCATTAACATGAATTACATTTTCATCCTCAAAACATCTTACAACATGAGCTATAGCATCAGTTTCACGAATGTTCATAAGGAATTGATTACCAAGACCTTCACCTTTAGATGCACCTTTAACTAAACCTGCAATATCTACAAATTCCATAGTTGTTGGAACTATTTTTTGAGGTTTTACAATTTTAGCTATTTCATCTAATCTAGGATCTGGAACAGCTACAATACCTGTATTTGGTTCAATAGTACAAAAAGGAAAGTTTTCAGCTGCAATACCAGCTTTAGTTAGAGCATTAAAAAGTGTTGATTTACCAACATTTGGTAAACCTACAATACCACAATTAAAACCCATTTATATCTCCAATATATTAATCTAATTTAAAGCCATTAATAAAAGTAGTAGCTTTACTAATACCCTGTTTAAAGATATGTTCAACTCCAGATAGACCACCTAATATGAGTGTATCTTCAAGAGCATTAAACTCTTCTTTTGGTGGTTTATTTAAAACAAAGCCAATTACATCTTTATTTGCAGGTTTACCAATACCAATTCTAAGTCTATAAAAGTTTTGATTACCACCCATGCATGATGTTATGCTTCTAAGACCATTATGTCCTGCAAGACCACCACCAAATTTTAATTTTAATTGACCAACATTTAAATCAAGTTCGTCATGTAAAACTAAAATTTCATCAACATTTATTTTATAGAAATTACAAAGTGCAGCTACAGCCTTACCTGATTCATTCATAAATGTTGTTGGAAATAATAACCTTACATCATGACCTTCAATATTGCCTCTACCTGTAAGTCCAAAAAATTTTGTTTCAGGACTTAAATTTATTTTGTATTTAGATGCTATTTTTTCTAATAGGTCATAGCCTATGTTATGTCTTGTATGTGCGTATTTGTCACCAACATTACCAAGACCTACAATTAATTTAATATTTTCTGCCATTTTTCATATTACAAGATAAAAATATAGCTATAGATTGTACCATATAAAAAGAAAATGTATTTTACTTATTCTTTGCACTTAATATCATTAAGAGAAGATTTAGGTAATTTAGCTAAGAGCTCATGAACAAAGCCTAAATTTTCTACATAAAAGTCTTTTTCAATTTCATTTAAAGGAACAAGTACAAAAGCTCTTTCATGCATTCTTGCATGAGGTACTATAAGATCTTCTTCATTTAAAGTCATATTTTCTATAGCAATAATATCTATATCTAAAGTACGAGGTCCATTTTTAAAAAGACGAACTCTTTTATATTTTTGTTCAATATCCTGGCAAAAAAGAAGCAAAGACTTTGCATCTAAATTTGTTTCAATTGAAATACAAGAATTTAAAAAATCATCTTGATCTAAAAAACCTACAGGTTTTGTTATATAAAAAGATGATTTTTTAAGTAATGTAATTTGTTCATGATTACAAATATCAGTGATAGCATTTTCTAATATGGATAAGCTATCACCTATATTTGAACCTAAAGATAATAATACTTTCATTTTTAAATAAAATATCTAAAATTTTAAAGCTTTTCTATGCTCTTTTTTAAGCTTTTTCCTTAGTTTCTTTTCTTTTTTAAAGTGAGCTTTATTAGATTTACTAAAGTCTCTATCTTTTATTTTACTTTGTTGTAGCTCTTGTGCTTTTTTATAGTAAGGACTTAAAAAAGAAACAATTTTAACAAGGTATGGGTCTATGCTTGATCTTATATTTATAAGATCAAAGGTTGCACGAAATGTATTTTTTAAAATCATTTCATGAAGTTTTTCTTCATCTTTTAGACAGATTACTTGAACATAGTTAATCCAACTATTAACAATACGCATAACTATAGCTTGAGGAACATTAACTAAAGCTATAGATGCAAGAATTTGTTGGGATATTTCTTTAAATAAAACTAATTCAGAGTAATCTATATTATAAAGATTATGAACTTTATTTGTATTTTTAGTATAAAGCTCAAAAAGTTTTGCTTTAAATACAGGGAAAAGCAAAATAGAGTATAAGAAATAAGGTGAGTTTGGCTTTCCTTCACGTGTTCTTTTATCTGATTCTAAAAGACCTCTTTGTATAAAGATTTTTTCACGAGGAGAGTTCATGATATCAAAATATTCATTACCAAAGATATAAGGGAGTAAATTAAATTTATCAAGGAGTTTATAGGTATCAAGACCTGCTCCTAATAAAAGTAATTTTACTATTTCCTCATACATTCTATCAGGTGATACATAACAAAGATTTTTACCCATAGAATTTATGTGTTTTTTGGTATTTGCTTCAATTTTGAAGTTTAATTTAGCTGCAAATCTTACAGCTCTTATCATTCTTACAGGATCTTCTTCATAACGGATCTTAGGATCACCTATGATTTCAACATTTTTATTAATAATGTCATAGACACCACCATAAAAATCATAGATTTTCATGCAAGATACATCAAGATAAAGAGCATTTATAGTGAAATCTCTACGTGATACATCCTTACTCATAGAGCGACAATAATTATTGTCTCGAACTAAGATGCCTGTTGAATTTTTAGTAACAGTATCATTATTACGTGAGTTTGTACCTGGAGATGATCTAAAGGTAGTAATTTCGTATATGTCTTTTCCACGAACGGCATGAACAATTTTAAAACGTCTGCCAATAATACGAGAATTACTAACTACACGCACTATTTGTTCTGGAGTTGCATCTGTAACAATATCAAAATCTTTTGGTATTTTATTTAAAATTAAATCACGGACAGCACCACCTACAATATAGGCTCTAAAGCCTGCACTGTTTAATTTATTTATAATTTCAATGGCTTTAGGTGCTATCTTGTCTTTAGTAATACCATGTTCGCTTTGTTTTATAATTAAGCGATTTTGTCCATGTTCTTGGACATTTAATTTATTGGTTTTAAGTATTTCTAAATACTCTTTAGTTAAAGTAAAAATTTTAAAACCCTCTCTATATATAATTCTATTTTTCAATATAGCTTAATTTAAGCAAAAAATCTAAAATAAATTTTTATCTACAACAATATTTTTGTTGGAAATTTTTGTTGTATCAAATATATTTATGGATTTTTTAAGTATCTCTTTTGCAGAATTTAAGTGTTCTAAGTCACTAATATTTTGATCTAATAATTTTAGACAAAAGAGAATACTTTGTTTTGCATCAAAAATATCTAAAATAGGTCGTGAGTGATTTTGTTTAGATAGTTTATCTCCATTTGAGTTCACAACAAGAGGCATGTGTGTATATTTAGGTATTTCCTTATTAAAAGCCTTATAAAGAGCATTTTGAAAATAGGTTACATCTAAAAGGTCAGCTCCTCTTACTATATGATTTATATTTTGTCTAATATCATCAACTACACAAGCTAGATTATAAGATATTACATCATCTGATCTAATTAACGTAAAAAAGTTATTTTCATTTATAGTAGCTTTATATTCTTTAAAGATACTATCAAAAAAAGTATTATCAAAGCCATCTTTTGGATAAAAACGCAAAGATGTATTTGTACTTTTTTTATATTTATGTTTATAACAAGTACAAGGTGTAGTTTTTAAGGATGAGCGTGTGCATTTACAATAAAAAGCATAACCTTTATCTAAAAGGTATTCACATGCATCTATATAGACTTTTGTATCTTTACTTTGAATTAAAATATCACCATCAAAGTCAAAACCTAATTTATCTAGATCTTCTATAATTTTTAGACAATTTTCATCACTACATCTTTGTTTATCTAAATCTTCAATACGTAAAAGACATTTACCTTTTTCTTGTTTTAAGATGCAATAAGTTGCAAGAGCAGTAAGTATAGATCCTGTATGAAGAGAGCCAGATGGAGTAGGGGCAAATCTTCCTATATAAGATGTATTCATCATAAAAACATAAAGCCTGCAATAGCAGGCTTGTCTATATAAATTAAAAAATTAACCTTCTAATTGTTTTTCTTTAATTTCAGCTAAAGATTTACAATCAACACAAAGATCAGCAGTAGGTCTTGCTTCAAGACGCTTAATACCGATCTCAATACCACATTGATCGCAATAACCAAACTCATCATTTTCAAGTTTAGCTAGTGTTTTTTCAATTTTCTTTATTAATTTTCTTTCACGATCACGAGCACGTAATTCTAAAGCAAATTCTTCTTCTTGAGATGCTCTATCTACAGGATCTGGGAAGTTTGCAGCCTCATTTTTCATGTGACCTACTGTTCTATCTACTTCTGATCTTAATTGGTCACGCCAAGCTGTTAGGATTAATCTAAAGTGACTCTTTTGATTCTCATTCATGTACTCCTCACCTGGTTTTTCTTGGTAAGGTTTCACATTGGCAATAGCTAAAGGACCCATAGATATAAGATTTTCAGATTGATTTGACATAACAATTTCCTCATTTATGAATATCTTACTATATAACAAATGAATGCTTTTTTTTTGGCTCTACATTATCTATTAAAGATAGTAAGCATACAAGCTAAAAGCTTAAAAATTAACTAAATAAATGTAGAGCAAAAGCAATATTATTAATATTGATCACAAATATAAGATTAAACTTATAACAATTATCTTTTGTAACTTTTTATAAAAGTCTTTTAGAGAAATTAGTATAATCTTTATTTTTTATCTACATTTGTTTGATAAATGTAGATGTGATATCTTTTAATTTATATATTTTTTTACAAAAAGACTAAAATATATTATTATCTTTAAGTAAAAAATAATCATAAATTAATAAATTATTTTTTAAAAAAATAATTTTATCTAATTTTTAATTTTTTGTCTAACTATAATAAAAAAAATAGATATAATTATCTACTTTAAAAGTATATGTTTATATTAATCTATGCAAAAAATTTTATTGTATTCAAAAAGATAAATTTTTAATTTTAAAGCAAAATGCTATTTTTTTATTTACAAATCCATACTAAATATATTTTTAATGTAAGTTAAAATTTAGTAAAAATCTACTAATTTTATAAAATTCTTTGCTTAAACACATAAAATAACATTTATAATATATAATTTACTTCTAAAAAGAAATTGGCATATTTTTTGAAAATAAATTTCGTATACAAAATTTAACTAGAGGTATGAGAAATGAGCTTTGATAACACAGAGCATGATTTAATGTTAGAGGTATTTGATAAAGTACCATCTGCTATCATTATTCTTGACTCACGTGGAATTATAAAAAAAGCAAATACAGGTGCTCTATCTCTCTTAGGTGAAAGTGTACTTGAAGGTAGACGTTGGGTTGAGGTTATAACAGAAATATTTAGACCTCGTTCTGATGATGGTCATGAAATTTCAACTCGAGATGGTAAACGTGTTTCTGTAACTACAGTTCCTTTAAAAATAGGGCAAATAGTACAAATTACAGACTTAACAGAAACTCGTGAGATGCAAGATAAGTTATCTCATATGGAGAGACTTTCATCTTTAGGTAAAATGGCAGCATCACTTGCACATCAAATAAGAACACCTTTATCTGCAGCTATGTTATATGGTGCAAATTTAGGTAATGCAAATCTACCTGCAACAGCAAGAGTTACTTTCCAAAAAAAATTAATGTCACGTCTTGAAGCTTTAGAAGCTCAAGTTTCTGATATTTTAATGTTTGCAAGATCAGGCGAACAAACAGTAGCTAAAATGGATGCTGTTGATTTAATAGAACAGGTTTTTTCAAATGTTGTATCTATAATTACTAAATACAATGTTAATTTAATAAAAGATATTGAGAAAAGACCTATACCAATACTTGCAAATTCTGTAGCCTTATCAGGTGCTATATCTAATTTAATAGCAAATGCATCTGAAGCTATGTGCAAAAATATTTTAGTTAAATTAGTTCAGGATAAATCTTCTGTAAAGTTTATAATAGCTAATGATGGTCCTGAAATTCCAAATGATTTAAAACCTAAAATTTTTGAACCATTTGTCACATCAAAAAGTAATGGTACAGGCTTAGGTCTTGCTGTAGTACATGCAGTAGCAAAAGTTCATCAAGGTGATATTGTATTGTCATCAAATGATGAGTATAAAACTGTATTTACTTTAACTATACCAAAATTATCATCATTGACACATGGTATAAGTTCAACTCAAGATTTTGTAGAATAGGATAAAAGATAAGGATAGTAATTAAATGAAGCAATCTCAAATATTAGTAGTAGATGATGATAGTACTTTAAGAGAAGCTATTGTTGATACATTAATGTTAACAGGATATGTTTGTCAGGAAGCAGGTTCTGGTGAGGAAGCCTTAGACATATTAGCAAAACACCATGTTGATATGGTTATATCAGATATTCAAATGGGTGGTATGGATGGTCATACTCTCATGAATTCTATAGCGTCAAAATATCCATCTTTACCAGTATTATTAATGACTGCATATGCAAATATAGATGGTGCTGTAAGAGCTATGCGTGATGGTGCTATTGATTATTTATCAAAGCCTTTTGCACCTGAGGTTTTATTAAATCAAGTATCACGTTATGTACCTGTTACTAAAATAGTAAAACGTGAACCTATATATGCAGATCCATCTACAAAAGAATTATTACAATTAGCACTAAAAGTAGCTCCAACTGATGCAAGTGTAATGATTACAGGTCCATCTGGTTCTGGTAAGGAAATTTTATCTCGTTATGTGCATGATAACTCAAATAGAGCAGATGGTCCTTTTATTGCTATAAACTGTGCTGCTATTCCTGATACTATGCTTGAATCAACCTTATTTGGTTATGAAAAGGGTGCATTTACAGGTGCAGTACAAGCATGTCCAGGTAAATTTGAGCAAGCTCAAGGTGGAACTATTTTGCTAGATGAAATCACAGAGATGGATTTATCTTTACAAGCAAAATTACTACGTGTTCTTCAAGAGCGAGAAGTTGAAAGACTTGGTGGTAGAAAAACAATATCTTTAGATGTAAGAGTTATAGCAACATCTAATAGAGATTTAAAACAAGCTGTAGCTGAAAATAAATTTAGAGAAGACTTATATTATAGATTAAATGTATTTCCATTAAAGTGGAAACCATTATCACAAAGACCTCTTGATATTGTGCCTTTAGCTAAATTTTTTATTCAAAAGCATGCAAGTGATTCTCAACGTGCTATACCTAAATTATCAAAAGATGCTGAAGTTAAACTTAAGTCTTACTCATGGCCAGGTAATGTGCGTGAGCTTGATAATGTAATGCAAAGAGCTCTAATTTTAGCAGGTGATGTTGTTGATGTTTCTTGCTTAATTTTAGATGAATCTGAAAATGTTCAGGGTGTTAAAGAAAGTGTTGATGGACTTAATCCTACTTTAGTTCAAGAACAACAAGAAGTTGAAAATTCATCTTTATTATCATCAGATGATATGTTAAGAAAACAAAAGATCCCTGAAAATTTAGGTGGTGAATTAAAACAACAAGAGTTCCAAATGATCTATGATACTTTAATTTTATGTAAAGGTAATAGACAACAAGTAGCAGAAAAATTAGGTATATCTCCACGTACTTTACGCTATAAGATAGCTAAGATGCGTGATTTAGGTATGATAATTCCAGGTTAAAACTAAGCCCCAATAAGTAAATACTTGCTTTTTTGGGGCTATTTTTTTAATTTATTTTTTTTATAGATTTTCTTACAGTTAAACTTACATTAAACTCAGGTAGGGTATAAGGTTTATTTTTAAATAAATGTATAGATAACTCTGTAGCCTCAATAGCCATTTTAGATACAGGTTGATTTACTGTAGTTAAAGCTGGATTTAAACAACGAGATAAATAAAGATCGTCAAAACCTGTAATAGATATATCATCAGGTATTTTATAACCTGCCTCTGTAAATTTAGCAATAATGCCTGCAGCCATATAGTCGTTATAACATGCTATAGCAGTAAAATCATTAACTGTATTTTTCATATTGAGTAAATCATAAGCTGCAAGTGCACCACCTTCTAGATAAGGTTCTGTTTTTACTATAAGATTTTCATTTATCTCAATATTAGCCTCTCGTAAAGCTTGTCTATAACCATCTACACGTTCTCTTGCATCTAAAATAGTATGTGATGATGTGACAAAGGCAATTTTCTTATGACCATTTAAAATAAGTTCACGTGTTGCTATATAGCCACCTTTAACATTATTTATATTTACGCATCTATTTTCAAAACCTTTTAAAACTCTATTGATTAAAACCATAGAGTTAAATCTTTTCATATATTTAGTAAGTTTTTCATCAGATACTTTAAGTGCATGAACTATAAGACCTCTACATTGATGAGAAATTAAGGACTCTATAGCATTTATTTCTCTTTGCTCATCATGGAAGCCCTGAGATACAATAAGAGTACAATTATTAGCTCGTGCTGAATTTTCACATGATTTAACCATAAGACCAAAGTAGGGATCGGATAAATCAGATACAACAACACCTATAGTTTCACTATCTTGATGAGCTAATGCTCTTGCATTTGCATTTAAGTAAAAATTTAATTCTTGTTGTGCTGCAAGGACAGCATCACGAGCTTTATTTGATACTTTAGGAGATCCATTTAAAACACGAGATACAGTTGCAACAGAAACATTTGCTTTTTTAGCAACATCTCTAATAGTTGCCATAAATATAACCTTTGATTTTACATACTTAGCATAAAAGAAAACGTTTACATTTTAACAAAAAACATTTTATTAAATAGTGATATATACTAAATTTCAAGAGTTTAATTATAAAAAAAAGGCCCCTTGCAAAGCAAAAGGCCTACTTGCTTACTTGAGTGAAACCTTATAATAGATCAAAACTTGCTCCAGATGTAGCATGAGTTTCAAAAATTGTGGCATCACGCATAGCTATTAATGGATATTTAGCATTAATTGCATCTTTTACTTTTTGAACATCATTAGGTTCTAATACAGCAACAACACTTCCACCAAAACCACCGCCTGTCATACGAACAGCTGCCTTTTCACCTAAAGTATCACGTACTATCTCAACAATAGCATTGATTTCAGGAATAGTGATTTCAAAATCATCACGCATTGAGCAGTGAGATGCATACATTAACTTAGCAAGTTCCACTAAATTACCATCTGCAAATGCTTTAACAGCCTCAAGTACTCTATTGTCTTCTGAAATAACGTGACGTGCTCTCTTAAATGATAATTCATCCATCTTATCTTTATTAGCTTCTAATTGCTCTAAAGTAGCATCACGAAGTGCTTTAACACCTAAGATCTTAGCTGCATTTTCACATTGTTCACGTCTTTCATTGTATTCACCACCAACTAAAGCGTGTTTTACATTTGAGTTAATGATTACAACTTCAAGATGAGATGGAACTGCAACTTGTGTTAATTCAAGACTTCTACAATCTATCTTTAAGGCACAATTAGCTTGACCACAAGCTGAAATTGTTTGATCCATAATGCCACACTTACATCCAATAAATGCCTCTGCAGCTTGACCTATAAGAGCAATTTCTTGAAGAGGGATATTTAGATCAAATGCTTTAGATAGAAGATTACCATATGACACTTCAAGTGATGCAGATGAAGAAAGACCTGCACCTAATGGAACATCACCACAAATTACTAAATCAAGACCTTCTACTTTATGACCTTTTTCACAAATTAATTTAGTTACACCACGTAGGTAGTTTGACCATAATTTGCTCTCATGCTTTTGTAGATCTTTTGATATTTCAAATTCATCTGTTTGACCATGAACATCTACAGCTAAAATACGCATTTTATTAGTATTATTCTTAGCTGCGGCAATAGCAGTACCAAACTTAATAGCACAAGGCATAACAAAACCATCATTATAGTCTGTATGCTCACCAATTAGGTTTACACGACCTGGTGCATAAGATCTCATTGTAGGATCATATTGAAAATGTTTTTTAAATTCTTCAATACATTTTGTACGAACGTCAGTCATGATTAACCTCTTTTTGTGTAGTGAACTGTATCTAAAGCACGTAATCTTTCAGCTGCTTGCTCAGGAGTTAAGTCTCTTTGTTTTTCTGATAATAATTCAAATCCTGCAACAAACTTCTTAACTGTAGCTGATCTTAATAGAGGTGGATAGTAGTGAGCGTGTAATTGCCACTCTTCGTGCTCTTCACCATCAGATGGAGCATTGTGCCAACCCATTGAATAAGGGAAAGAGCATTCAAATAGGTTATCATAACGTGTAGTTAGCTCTTTAATTAAAGCAGCTAAATCTTCTCTTTGCTCTTCTGTAAGCTCATTAATTGAAGATACTGCAAAAGTAGGAAGTAATAAAGTCTCAAAAGGCCAAAATGCCCAATAAGGAACTACTGCAACAAAGTATTTACTTTGACATACAACACGTTCTTTAAGCTCAATCTCTCTTTTTGCATAATCTAAAAGAAGTCTTGATTTATGTTTTGCAAAGTATTCTTTTTGTTGTTTTAATTCTTTGCTAATTTCTTCAGGAATAAAAGAGCAAGCCCAAATTTGACCATGAGGGTGAGGGTTTGAACAACCCATAACAGCACCTTTATTTTCAAATAATTGAACCCACTTATAGTCTTTTGATAATTCAGTTAATTGTTCTGCCCATAGGTCAACTACGCCTTTAATCTCATTTACTTCCATTACAGGAATAGTTTTTGAGTGATCTGCACTAAAGCAAATAACACGAGCTGTACCACGAGCTTCTTCAATCTTAAATAAATCATCATTTACACTCTCTGATTTTGGAGTGTCTGGCATTAAAGCTGCAAAATCATTTGTAAATACAAAATTATGTGCATAATCTGGATTTACATCACCTGATACACGTGTATTAGTTGGGCATAGATAGCAACTTGCATCATAAGTTGGTCTTTGCTCTTGTGATATCTTTTCAGTTTGACCTTGCCATGGTCTTTTTGCTCTATGTGGTGAAACTAATAACCATTCACCTGTTAGAGCATTATATCTACGATGTGGATGATCTTTAATATCAAAAGTACTCATTTATATTAGTCCTCATATCCATTTGGATTATTCTTTTGCCAATTGTATGAATCAGCTGTCATATCATCTAAGTTTAATTTAGCTTCCCAGCCTAATTCTTCTTTAGCTTTTTTAGGATCAGCATAACATTGAACAACATCACCTGGACGTCTTGCTGCAAATTTATGAGGTAGTTCATAACCAATAGCTTTAGAGAAAGCATTAACCATATCTAAAACACTATAACCTACACCAGTACCTAGATTATAGATATGAACACCTGCTTTATTTAAACAGTGATCTAAAGCTTTAACATGACCTAATGCTAAATCTACTACGTGAATGTAGTCACGGATACAAGTACCATCTTTAGTAGGATAGTCATTACCAAAGATTGATAATTCTTTTAGTTTACCTACAGCAACTTGTGTTAGGTATGGCATTAAATTATTTGGAATGCCTTTTGGATCTTCACCAATTAAGCCTGATTTATGAGCACCAACAGGATTAAAGTAACGAAGTAATACAATTGAAAATTCTGGATCTGCTTTTTGTAATTCTTCACCCATGTACTCAACATCAACTTTTGTTTGACCATAAGGGCAGTTTGCTCTCTTTACAGGACTTTGCTCTGTAATAGGCACAACATCAGGTTCGCCATATACAGTAGCAGATGAAGAGAATATGAAGTTCTTACAATTATATTGTTTCATAACAGATAACAACATACGTGAACCATTTACATTGTTATCATAGTATTCAAGAGGTTTTTGAACTGATTCACCAACAGCCTTTAAACCTGCAAAGTGTATAACACCATCAATTTTAAAGTTATTGAAAACAGCTTCAAGTTGTTCTCTAATTCTTATATCGCCTACGACAAAGGGAATATTTTTTCCACAAATTTTATTAATTCTTGCTAAAACCGCAGGCTTTGAATTACAAAAATTGTCAAAAATAATAGGATCATAACCCGCTTTTACAAGCTCAATTACAGTGTGACTACCAATATATCCAGCACCACCTGTTACTAAAATTGTAGACATCTTAAAAGACCTCCGATTTTTAACACAATGTAAACGTTTACATTATAGTGAGAAAATAGAAAAAAAGTTAAATAATTTTCTTAAAATGAGATATAGCTCTTATTAAGTTACAAAAATACTTTTTTTACGTTAAAATTATAGTATGAGATTTGAGGTTTTCTATGACAAGAAAAAATAATGATATAAATATTGTTGACTCTTTAATACAAACAATAGAGAAGTTATCTCATGAAAAGATAACTTTACAAAAAGATGAAAACTTTAATATAAAAGAGCAAAGACGTAAAGAAGCTTTGCTTGCTGCTGAAGAAATAAAAAAAGCTAATTTAGAAAGCAGAGTAAATGAAATAGAAAAAGCTCATGCAAGTGGAAAGATTTCAAAAGAATTTACCTTTGATAAAATAAAGGTAGATATGTTTAATCAAAAAGCTATAAAAACAGCACGCTCTTTTGTAAATCATATGATAAAAAGAAAAGATTTAGGTCCATTCTTTTTTATCTTAAGAGGAAATGAGGGTACAGGAAAAACTGTTTTATCTCATGCTATTGCTAATGAATATTTAAAATATTGTAGTGGTAGTGTTGAAATTGTAACTTTTGATCAAATAAAAGATACTTGGATATATTCTTTTAATGAAAATAGAGAAGAACGTATTACAAGAAATGAAAATTGGGATAGATTTTGCACATGTGATTTACTAATAATAGATAGTATATGTGCAATTAGAGTTCCTTTAACTCTGTTTGAGCAAAGAGTATTTTCTAATATTTTAAGAGAACGCCATGAAAGAGGACTATCTTTAATGGTAACAACTCCTTTATCTTTTCAAATGCAGCTTAGAGATGCTCTTACTAATTATTGTGTTGATTTTTTTACCCAATTTAGTGCTTTTGCAGCAGAGTTAGAAGGAGGCTCAAGACGTGCTAAAATGGTAGTCAATGGATTTTTATTATAATGGCTAATATTTTATGCTTTGATTTTGGTATAAATCATATAGGTCTTGCTGTAGGCACTAAAGAGTTACAATTATCTCGTGCTTTAAAAGCTCTTAAAGCAAAAGATGGTAAAGTAGATTCTTTAGTTTTAGATAAATTATTTAAAGAATATAGTCCAACTCTTATTGTGGTAGGACTACCTTTAAATATGGATGGAACCTATCAAGATATAACTTTTAGAGCTAAAAAATTTGGCAATAGACTTGCAAATGATTATAAAGTGCAAGTTGAATTTGTAGATGAGAGATTGTCTACAGCTGATGCTAAAAGCTATTTATTTGAAAATTATGGATTTAAAGGTTTAAAAGATAAAGGTCTTGTTGATAGTATGTCAGCAGTAATTATTCTTGATACCTATTTTGGACTAGTATAATGGATAATGAAATTATTCTTTCAAGATTACAAGATATAGAGGATGCACTTAAAGAGCATAATTTATGGGGCGGGCTTGAAAATAGACCAAAAGAAGAGGCTTTTTTAAGCACAGAGCCTTTTTGTTTAGATACCATGGAATTTCATCAATGGCTTGAATACGTGCTTATTGATAAATTTAGATATTTAATTAAAAATAACTTAGATTTACCATCTAAACTTCTATTACATACTATAGCAGAAGAGTATTATAGAGGAGAGTGGCATAAATATAGATCTCTTATGTATACTCTAAGAGAGTTTGATAAGTGTTTTAATTAAAATCACTTTCTTAATTAAAAAACTATAATTTAGTATAATTTTTGTTAAAATTATATGAAGTAGTAAAAGAGAAAAGATTAGGTTTAGCTTGTGTCAATATTAGATAAAGTAAAAAATAAGGTTTCAACACCTTCTTTTGTTAAAACAGTAAAGGCAAACCCACGTATGTCACGTGGTTTAGCTTTAGGATCTGTAGCTTATCAAAAAGCAAAAGTTTTAAAGATAGGTACACCTATTTTAGTTTTGGCATGTTTATCAATGGTAACATTGCCAATACCTCCTACCTTACTTGATATGTTATTTTCTTTTAACATATCACTTTCAATGGTAGTTTTATTAGTTGCAATTTATGCTAAAAAACCTCTTGATTTTGGTTCTTTTCCATCTGTAATTCTATTAACTACTATATTAAGATTGGCACTAAACGTTGCGTCTACACGTGTTATTTTGCTTCATGGTCAAGATGGTACAGCAGCAGCTGGTAAAGTTATTGAAGCTTTTGGTAACGTTGTTATGGGTGGTAGTTATACTGTAGGTATTATAGTATTCTCCATCTTAATGATTATTAACTTCGTTGTAGTAACCAAAGGTGCTGGACGTATTTCTGAAGTTACAGCTCGTTTCACCTTAGATGCTATGCCAGGTAAACAAATGGCTATTGATGCTGACTTAAATGCAGGCTTAATCAATCAAGATCAAGCAAAAGCAAGACGTGCTGAAGTTACACGTGAGTCAGATTTCTACGGTTCAATGGACGGTGCGTCAAAGTTCGTTAAAGGTGATGCTATTGCTGGTCTTTTAATTCTATTTATAAATATTATTGGTGGTATTATTATTGGTACTACTCAATATGATTTAAGTTTTAAAGATTCAGCTCAAATCTATACAATTTTAACAATTGGTGATGGTCTTGTAGCTCAAATTCCATCTTTATTACTATCAGTTGCAGCTGCTATTATTGTTACACGTCAAACTGGTACTGATAAGGATATGGGACAACAAGTTGTATCCGAACTATTCTCAGAACCAAAGAGTTTATTTATTGTTGCAGGTATTTTATTTACTATGGGTATAGTTCCTGGTATGCCTGCATTTGCATTTATCACACTTGCAAGTATTGCAGCTCTACTTGGATTTTTTGTACAAAGAAGAAAGAATGCAAAAGCTGAAATGCCAGATGATGCTGAACTTATTCCAAATGAACCTCTACCTGAACAAAAAGAATTAACATGGGAAGATGTATCTGAAGTTGATGTTATAGGTCTTGAAGTAGGATATAGATTAATTCCTATGGTAGATAAAACTCAAGGTGGTGAACTTCTATCTCGTGTTAAAGGTGTTAGAAAGAAATTATCGCAAGATTTAGGCTTCTTAATTCCACCTGTACATATTAGAGATAATTTAGACTTAGGTCCAAATTATTATAGAATTATTTTAATGGGTGTTACCTTTGGTGAAGCTGAAATTCAACCAGATAGAGAACTTGCAATTAATCCAGGTCAAGTTTTTGGTGAGATTCCAGGTTTAAGAACAAAAGATCCTGCTTTTGGTCTTGATGCAACATGGATTGCAAAACAAGATAATGATAAGGCTTTAGGTTTGGGCTATACAGTTGTTGACTGTGCTACAGTTATTGCAACTCATCTATCTCAAATACTTGCAAACAACTGTTCTTCTTTATTAGGACAAGAAGAAGTTCAAAATATTTTAGATATTGTTGCAAAATCTCAACCTAAACTTGTAAATGGTCTTGTACCAGGTATGGTAAATTTAGGTTTACTTACTAAGATTTTACAAAATCTTTTACATGAAGGTGTTCCTGTAAGAGATATGCGTACTATTTTAGAAACTTTAGTTGAGTACGCTCCAAAATCACAAGATGCTGAGGTTTTAACAGCAGCATGTCGTATTGGTCTTCGCAGATTAATTATTCAAGATATTGTTGGTGGTGATTTAATTATTCCTGTAATTACTCTTGCTCCTGATTTAGAAAGAGTATTGCATAAATCACTTGAGACAGGTGGTGCAGAAGGTGTTGGCATTGAACCTGGTCTTGCTGATAGATTACAAAAATCATTATATGATGCAACAGCAAATCAAGAACTTGCAGGCGAACCTGCAATTCTATTAACATCTGGTATTTTACGTCAAACATTATCTAGATTTGTTAAAAATACAATTCCAGGTTTACGTGTATTATCTTATCAAGAGATTCCAGATGACAAGCAAATTAAGATTGTATCTGTAATAGGTAATCAAAATAATCAGGTAAATAATATTTAATTTATTAAATTATTATTTAAAAGTTTTTTATTTATTTATATGTAAGAGACTGTATGAAACTAAAGAGATTTGTTGCAAAAGACATGCGTGAAGCATTGCTTATGATAAGGGATGAGTTAGGTCCTGATGCTATCATCATGTCGAATAAACGCATGGCAGAAGGTGTTGAAATTGTTGCAGGTGTTGATGATACTAAGACAAATAAAGCCAAACCTGCTATAAAAGATGAGCAAGCTTTACGTTCTTTAGTTAATGACAAAGAAGGTCTTGAGAAGTTTTTAGCTATGCAAAAGCAAGCTAGAAATGCTAAAAAACAAAATCCTTTTGAAAATAATGTCAAGACTTTAGAGGATGATAGTGTAAGTATATCTTTAAAAGGTGCTCGTGCTATGGAAAGTGAAACATATGCACCACCTCAAGCACGTGGCATAGTAAAAAAGCCAAGTACTACAAATATAGTTGCAAATGTTGAGTCAAATAAAGAGGCTCTATTTGGAACAGGTTCATCTTATGCTAGTTCTCTAACAGAGATATTAGATAGACAAGCAAGTTTACAACAATCTCAAAATTTAAATAAAGTTTCACAAGTTAATTTGAATGTATATGAAGAAGAGGAAGAAGAGCCTCAACTTCAAATGCCAATGCATTTACATAGTCAAATTACAAAAGATAGTGGAAATGCCTCTTTAAATCAACAAAAAATTGTTAAAAGTCAAAATAATGACGAACAAGATGAAGCCCCAAGACCATTATCTGAATCTCAAGAATTACAATCTTTATTTTCAAAAAGTAAAGTAAAGATAGCAAAAGAAGAACATGAAAAAACTAATGGTATTGAAACTTTTGATGTAAATGATAATGCTAATAATAAAGACATACAATCATTATCAGAGGAAGTTTTAGCTATTAGAAAACTTTTACAATTTGAGCTATCAGGTCTATTTTCTGAAACTAAAGCAAGAGAAGAACCAGTTCGTGCAATGGTTGAAAAACTTTTAGTATCAGCAGGATTTGATCAAGAAATATCATCATCTTTAGTAAAAGAAATAAGTGTAGATGCATCTTTTAACTTTGCATGGAGAGAACTATCTTCTATTTTAGAATCACATATTAAAGTAAGTGATGATGAAATTATAAAAAAAGGTGGTATTGTTGCATTAATTGGACCTGCAGGTGTTGGTAAAACAACAACACTTGCAAAGCTTGCAGCAAGATTTGTTATGAAGTATGGACCTGAAAAGGTAGCTATAGTTTCTGCTGATCACTATAGAATTGGTGCATTTGAGCAAATTAAGACATATGGTCGTATTATGGGATGTACTGCTCTATCTGTTAAATCAATAACAGAGTTACCAGAGATTATGTATACCTTAAAAGACAAGTCTCTTGTTCTTGTTGACACAGCAGGCGTTGGTCTTAAAGATGAACGCTTTGGCACACAACTTGCTCAACTTAAGATGCAGTCAAGTTTAAATATAAAACATTATTTAGTTTTACCAGCAACTGCACACCGTAGAGTGCTAACACAAGCTTATAACCATTTTAAGGATATAGGTTTAAATGGCCTTGTTTTAACAAAGATAGATGAAAGTTTTGGATTAGGTGATGCTTTATCTTTATCAATTAAAGAAAATTTACCTTTATCTTATGTAACAGATGGTCAAAGAGTACCAGAGGATTTGTCAGTACCTGATGCTCATATGTTAACTCTAAAAGCTTTATCTTGTGTTGAAGATGATGTTGCAAGAGAAGTTTTAAAAACTCAATAGAGGTCAAGGAAGTATAAATGGCTCAAAATAAACTATACAATAAAGATGTAAAGGTCATAACAGTTACAGGTGGTAAAGGTGGTGTTGGTAAATCATCTGTATCATTAAATCTAGCTGTATCATTATGTCAAATGGGTCGCCATGTCATGCTTTTTGATGCTGATTTGGGTCTTGCAAATATTGATGTAATGCTAGGTTTAAGAATTGAAAAGAATTTAGGGCATGTTCTACGCGGTGAGTGTGAGTTAAAAGATATTATAAAAGATGGTCCTTGTGGTCTTAGAATTGTTCCTGCAGCATCAGGTCTTAGAGAAATGGCTGAACTTTCAGTAGATGAGCATGCAGGTTTAATTAGATCATTTTCCTCATTAGAAGAGCCTATTGATTTCTTAATTGTTGATACAGCTGCAGGCGTATCAGACATGGTTTTATCTTTTGCAAGAGCAGCTCAAGATGTAATTATGGTTGTATGTAATGAATCTACATCTGTAGCAGATGCTTATGCTCAAATGAAAATTTTATCAAAAGATTATTCAGTAAGAAAATTTAAGATAGTAGCAAATCAAGTTCAAAGCCTTGAAGAAGGTAAGATGATGTTCCAAAAACTTGTAACTGTTACTGATAGATTTTTAGATGTTACATTAGAACTAGTAGGTTGTATTCCAACAGATATAAATATAAAGAATGCTTTAAAACGTAGAGCTTGTGTTGTCGATTTATTCCCTCAATCTCCAGCTGCTCGTGCTTTTAGTACTTTGGCAATGAGAGCTGCTTCTTGGCCAATACCTGAAGTTGCTGGTGGTCATCTTGAATTTTTTGTTGAAAGTTTAGTTTCACGCCCTGAAAAAGAAGAGGGAAAAGAAGAAGTTGAGAACAATCAATCATAAAAACTTGATTGTATTAAAAGAAGAAATTGAAAAAAATAATAAATAATGAACACAAAAAACAATTTTTCTTAGATAATATAAATAATTCGCTTAAAATTAGATGTAAGAAGAATTATTTTTTCTAAGAATAATGTATTATATTTAATATAGGTATAAATAACATATAGTTTATGGTTTAATTTTAAATGGCAGCAGTTAGAAGAAAAGGCGCACGTGCCTATGTGAGTGTAACCCAATCAGAGATGACTGAAAAGGTTGAGAAGTATGCACCTCTTGTAAAGAGAATTGCTCTCCATTTAAAAGCAAGATTGCCTGCAAATGTAGAAGTAGATGATTTAATTCAAGTAGGTATGATAGGTCTAATGGATGCAATTAATCATTATGAGCAAGGTCATGGAGCATCCTTTGAAACATATGCATCTATTCGTATAAGAGGCTCAATGATAGATGAATTAAGAGCACTAGATTGGGTACCTCGTTCTGTTTATCAAAATGGAAAATTAATTTCTAATGCTATACATAAACTAACTGTATCTTTAGGAAGAGATCCTAAAGAAACCGAAATAGCTCAAGAGTTAGGTGTAAGTTTAAATAAATATCATCAAATGTTACAAGATTCAGTTGCAACTCAATTGATAGGTTTTGAAGATTTAGGTGTAACTGATGATGTTATTTCAGAGAACATACATAATCACAATGAAGATAAACCTTTTGCTTATCTCTCATCTTTAGAATTTAAAAAAGCACTAGCAAATTCAATCAAAGAATTACCAGAGCGTGAGCAATTAATATTGTCACTTTACTATACTGATGAGTTAAATCTAAAAGAAATAGGAAAGGTTTTAGGTATCAGTGAATCTCGAGCGTGTCAATTAATGTCACAATCAATGGGAAGATTGCGAAGTATGTTAAAAGATTGGGATAACAAATCGTAATTTTGTTGTTTAATCTTTTAGTAGTATTATTATAATAAAGTTTGTTGTTATACTCATTTTATTAGTATGTGTTATACTACAAAAATTTAATGAGTATGCAATTTTATATTAAATTAGATTTTATATGTTAAAATAAGTTTAACTAAAATCTCAATTTAATAAATTACATACTTAATGCTTATTCATATTTGCAAGTATGTATAAGTTATGTAGAGTATTTTTTTACTTAATCTTAAGTTATGAAGCAACAGCTCTAAGGAGATAATCTTGGATAAGAATATCAAGATTTTAATTGTTGATGATTTCTCAACAATGCGTCGTATCATTAAAAATTTATTAAGAGATCTAGGCTTAAATAATACATTTGAAGCTGATGATGGTGCAACTGCTCTACCTATGTTAGAGTCAGGTGACTTTCAATTTGTTGTAACAGACTGGAACATGCCTGTAATGCAAGGTATTGAACTAGTTCGTGCAATTAGAAGTTCACCAAATCCTAAGTTAAATGCATTACCAATTTTAATGGTTACAGCTGAGTCAAAGCGTGAGCAAATTATTGAAGCAGCTAAAGCAGGTGTTAATGGTTATATTGTTAAGCCATTTACAGCTGCAACATTAAAAGAAAAATTAGATAAAATCTTTGAAAGAGTTGACGGCGGTCAATAATTTTAAAATTTTTATGTAGGTGATATTTTAAGATAGAACTTTGGGGTAAATTCATCATGAGTGATAGACAATGGCAAATAGGTGAACCACTTATTACCCTCGATGAAGCTAGAGAATTAGTTCTTCTATTAGAAGCAAGTATGGATGAAGATGCTGATAATATGGTAGAACGTCTGGCTGAACGTGTAAGAATATATAAAGGTGATTCAGCTGATGACAGTAAAAATGAAAAGCAAAAAGATATTCAATTATCTAATGGCGAAAAGATTTTTTCTGAAGTTGGAATTTTAACACGTGGTTTACATGATTCTATTAGAAATTTTGTTGAAGATTCAAGATTAAGAGTTATCACAGATGTTGAGTTCCCTGATGCTTCTGAGAGACTTCGTTATATTATCAATATGACAGATGCAGCAGCAACTAAAACAATAGATGCTGTTGATGCATGTAGTCCTATGGCAGATAAATTAAGTAATTCTATAGAAGAATTAATGCCAATGTGGGATAGATTAATGCATGGAAATATTGATAGATTTGAATTTGTAAGATTATGTCATGATATTGATAGTCTTTTAGTTCAAACAAGAGCCGATGTTTCTATTCTTTCAAGTCATCTACAAAAAATATTATTAGCACAAGATTATCAAGATCTTACAGGTCAAATGATTCAAAAGATCATTGGTCTTGTTGGTGAAGTTGAAGATAAGTTAGTTTCATTCTTAACAAATGTTTCTGAATATCTTCCTGGTGCAAATACCGCAAAAGTTGATAAAACAGCCCATGCTAAACAGACTGCTGTTGAAGCTCAAGGACCTGCATTGGCAAGACAAAAAGCTAATGCAGAGGCTGCAGCTACACAAGATGAAGTTGATGATTTATTAGCAAGTTTAGGCTTTTAATTAAGGATAATTACAATGGATGAGGAAATTCTACAGGATTTCTTGGTTGAAGCTGGTGAGCTTATCGAAAAATTAGATGAGCAACTTGTTAATATTGAGAAAACACCTGATGATAAAGATTTATTAAATGCTATATTCAGAGGCTTCCATACTGTAAAAGGTGGTGCAGGCTTCCTTGAATTAACAGATCTTGTAAATATTACACACGCAGCTGAAAACGTATTCGATCAATTAAGAAATGGCTTGATTAAAATGAGTCCAGTTTTAATGGATGCAGTTTTACAAGCATATGATCAAATTACAACAATGTTTACAGCTGTTCAAAACAGAGAGCCTTTAGAGCCAGCTCCAGCTGAGCTTATTGAAAGACTTCATGATTTAGCTGATGGAAAAATTGGTGGTGATGCATCTGCAGCAGCTCCTGTAGCAACTCCTGCTCCAGAACCAGCTCCAGCACCTGCTCCAGAACCAACACCTGCACCAGCTCCAACTCCAGCACCTGCAGCAGAACAATCAGATGAAGGATCTATTGATGACATTACAGAAGAAGAGTTTGAAGCTCTATTAGATCAACTTCATGGTAAAGGTGGTGCTCCAGGTCATGATCGTCATGAAAAAGATGATACAGATGCTGAGTTTGATGCTTTATTACAAAATGCAGCTCAAGCACCTGCAGCAGCTCCAGCTCCTGCACCTACTCCAGCTCCAGCAGTAGCTCCTGCACCAAAAGCAGCAGCCCCTGTAGCTAAAGCAGCTCCTGCTAAAGAACCAGCAAAAGCACAAGAAAAAACAGCTGCAGAAGCAATTGCTGATACAACAGTTCGTGTTGATACCAAGATTCTTGATGATATCATGAATATGGTAGGTGAACTTGTTCTTGTTAGAAACAGATTATTATCAATAGCATCTCATCGTTCAGATCAAGAGATGAATAAGGTTATCTCAAATCTAGACGTAGTAACAGGCGACCTTCAAGGTGCTGTTATGAAGACTAGAATGCAACCTATTAAGAAAGTTTTTGGTAGATTCCCTCGTGTTGTACGTGACCTTGCAAGAAAACTTAATAAGAAGATTGAGTTAAGAATGGAAGGTGAAGAGACAGAATTAGATAAGAATCTAGTTGATGCTCTTGCAGATCCAATGGTTCACATGGTTCGTAACTGTTGTGACCATGGTATTGAAAGTCCAGAAGATAGACGTGCAGCAGGCAAATCAGAATTAGGTACAATTATTTTATCAGCAGCACAACAAGGCGATCATATTTTATTACGTATTACCGATGATGGTAAGGGTATGGATCCTGATAAATTACGTGCTACAGCTGTAAGAAAAGGCGTTATGGATGAAGCTTCAGCTGAAAGATTATCAGATGAAGACACCTTAAATTTAATATTTGCTCCTGGCTTCTCAACAAACACTGCAGTTACTGATATTTCAGGTCGTGGTGTTGGTATGGACGTGGTTAAGACAAATATTACAAAACTAAATGGTTCTGTACGTGTTTTATCAAAGTTAGGTGAAGGTTCAACAATTGAAATTAAGGTTCCTCTAACTCTTGCAATTTTACCTACACTAATGATTCAAATTTCAGATAGAACATTTGCTTTACCTTTAACATCTGTATCAGAGATCTTCTACTTACCATTAGATCAAATGAGAAATGTAGATGGTCAAAATACTATTGTTATTCGTGATAAAGCAGTTCCATTATTCTTCTTAAGAGAATGGTTTGAACATAGACCTCTTGAGAATCTAAAAGAAACTAAAGCACATATAGTTTTAGTACAAGTATCTGCAGCACAATTAGTAGGTTTTGTTGTAGACGATCTTTTAGGTCAAGAAGAAGTTGTTATTAAGCCATTAGATAATGTATTAAGACATACTCCAGGTATGGCTGGTGCAACTGTAACATCTGATGGTGGTATTGCATTAATTTTAGATATTCCTGGTCTGATTAGAGCATATGCTCATAAGACTATGAATCGTTTTTAATTGGAAAAAAAACAGGGGTTTTTAATGGCGATTCGCGTTTTAATTGTGGATGATTCAGCTTTTTTTAGAAAAAGATTAACTGAAATCATTACTGGTGATAATACATTAGAAGTATGTGGCGAGGCTAAAGATGGTCGCGAAGGCGTCGAATTAGCAGCAAAATTGCGTCCTGATGTAATTACTATGGACGTAGAAATGCCAGTTATGGATGGTATTACTGCTGTAAAAGAAATTATGGCAAAAACACCAACCCCAATTTTAATGTTTTCATCTCTTACTGTAGAGGGTGCATCATCAACATTTAAGGCATTAGAGGCTGGTGCTATAGACTTTATGCCAAAGAATTTTGATGATATTGCTCATAGACGTGAGGATGCATTAAATCAATTAAGAGCAAGCATTAAAGCTGTTTCTAAATCAAGAGTTGGAAGAAGAACTAGTTTTGCATCAAGTAGTGCAACAACTACTACTACAAGACCTGCAACATCTAGTTTTGCAAGTAGAACTACTTCAACATTAAATACAACAAGAACAGTAGGTTCTACTTTATCTTCTACAAGAACAACTTCATTGCAAAGCTCTCCTGCTAATAAAGGTGCATTAGATGCAACTCATATGGCTTATGAGAAGATTCAAACTCAATTAGCTAATGTTGATCAAGGTAAACCTGCAGCTGCAATGAAATTTACCTTTGGTGACAATGCTGATAAGACAACAATCTTCAAAAAGTCAGGTAAGAGACATGATCTTATTGCAATTGGATCATCAACAGGTGGTCCTATAGCATTACAAAATGTTATACCAAAGCTTCCTTTATTAAATGTTCCTATTGTTATTGTTCAACATATGCCACCAGCTTTTACAACAACATTTGCTCAAAGACTAGATGCTTTATCTCAGTACACAGTAGTTGAAGCAAAAGATGGTGATATATTAGAACCAAATCATTGCTATATTGCTCCAGGTGGTATGCAAATGATTTTTGAACGTGCTTTAGGAAAGACAAAAGTTAGAATATTAAAAGGCGACAATCGTGTTGTTTATCACCCTTGTGTTGACGTTTCTTTTGCATCTCTTGCTCAACAATATGGTGGAAAAGTTCTCTCAATTATCTTAACAGGCATGGGTTCTGATGGATGTGAGGGTTGTCGTTTATTTAAGAGACAAGGTGGCGTAGTCTGGGCACAAAATGAAGAAACTTGTGTTGTTTATGGTATGCCTCAAGCTGTTGTAAATGCAGGTATTTCTGATCAAGTTTTACCACTTGAAAAGATCGCTGGATGTATTGTTGAAGAGATGAAACCTTAAGGTAAAATTTTATGAACTTAATTGGTATTGTAGCTGCTGTTGGTTGTATTATTGCAACTATGTTAATTGAAGGTACCCACCCAGGTGCACTTGTTAACTTACCTGCTTTCTTGATCGTGGTAGGTACTTCTTTCTCAGCTGGTCTAGTACAGTTTGCACCAAAAGATATTGGTTCTGCTTTAAAGCACTTTGGTTGGTTAATTGCACCACCTCATGTTAACTTAGAAGCACAAGCTGAATTCTTAGCAGGTATGTCTGCAACTGCACGTCAACAAGGTATTCTATCTCTTGAAAACTCAGTAGGTTCTGCTCCTGATGATTTTACAAGAAATGGTATTCAAATGATTGTAGATGGTGTAGATAAAGAATCTTTAGCAAAACTACTAGATAATGCAATTCAAGTAGAACAAGAAAAATTAGAACCAAATGCTAAGTTCTATGAAGCTGTTGGTGGTTATGCTCCTACATTCGGTATTATCGGTGCGGTGCTTGGTCTTATTCACGCTATGGGTCTTTTAGATAGACCTGACTTACTAGGTCCATCAATTGCTGTGGCATTCGTTGCTACTATTTATGGTCTAGTTTTAGCTAACATTGTTTGTCTTCCAGCAGCAAACCGTATTAAGAACTTAAATAGTGAAATTGCCATGTACAAGTACATGACATTAGAAGGTCTTGTATCTATAGCAAGTTCAGAAAATACAATGATGTTAAAGCGTCGTGTTTCTGCATTTACTGGTACTTTCTCAGATTAATTTTACTAATTAAAAAAAGGGTAGAATTATGAAAAAGAAAGCAGAAGGTCATGAGAACCATGAAAGATGGATGGTGTCTTATGCTGACTTCTTAACATTACTTTTTGCTGTATTCGTTGTTTTGTATTCATTTGCTATGGCAAAACAATCTGATGCTCAAAGAATGGTAAGAGGTGTTGTAGAATCATTTAGTGAGGTAGGTTTTGCCTCACCTTCATCTGCACTTGTTACTGTACCAGGTCCTATGTCTGCAACAGCATCTATTGCTGCTTTATCATCAACTTCAGAAACTGATGAGGTAACTCAACAGGTTCAAGGTGGCGGCGGCGTTATGGATTTTGGTCAAAAACAAATTCAAGATGTAAGTGCTGAAGGTTCAACTGAAGAAGTTACTGATGATGATGTAATAGTAAAAGCAGATGCTAATAAAACACAAGGTAACTTAACTCATACTGAAGTACAAAAACCAACATCAGGTACTATACCTAAGGATGTCAATAATGCTGATAATCCAAATATGGCTAAAGGCGATGGTGGTGAATCTATTGGTAACGATCCTACTTTAGTATCAGATGGTGGTACTGGTGTTACTGATACAGATACTTTAGGTAAGAGTGTTTATGGTCATCCATTTGATGCTATTAAGAAATCAGTATCTAATATGATTTCTGATAGTGGTCTACAAGATCAAGTTGTACTTGAGGATGATGGTAGATGGTTAACTATTAACATAAGCTCAGGCATTTTATTTGCTCAAGGCTCAGCATCTATCTTAAATCCAGCTAAAGCAATTATTAATGAAATAGCAAAAGCTCTAACTCCTATTAATAATTATATTAAGGTTAGAGGTTATACAGATAATGTGTTTGAAGATACTGGTGTATATTCAAATAACTGGGAACTTTCCGCATCTCGTGCTATTGCAGTATTGCTTCAATTAGTAAATCAAGGTGTAGACCCAAATAGATTATCTATTGAAGGTTATGGTCAATATGCACCATTTTACTCAAATACAACCTTAGCAGGTAGAGCTCAAAATAGACGTGTAGTAATTGCAGTTTCACGCTTTGCAGTTGTTGGTCGTCATTTAGATGTATTACCTGGTGATGATGAAAAATTAGTTGAAACTCCTGCAGCTCTTCGTGCAGGTTCTGGTGATGTTAAAGTTAAAACTAATTCTGATGGTGTAGTTGAGTTAGACATCAATAATAAGAAGTAGGAGTTTATTGTGTTAGTATGGGCAATTGCAAGTCAAAAAGGTGGTGTTGGTAAGACAACAACAGTTGCATCTCTTGCAGGTTGGTTACAAAAAGAGCACTTAAGAGTGCTCGTTGTAGACACTGATCCTCATGCTTCATTAACCTCATATTTAGGTTATGAAGATGAGAAAGTAGATCACAGTCTATTTGACATATATGCTGCAGATAAGATTACAAGAAATCTTGTTTTAAAGAGCATAACCCATACTAAATATCAAGGCTTAGACTTAATAGCATCTTCAATGACACTAGCTACTATAGATAGACAACTATCAGGAAAAGCTGGTGTCGGTAGAATTTTATCTAAATCCTTAAAATTAATTGAAGATTGTTATGATATTGTATTAATCGACTGTCCACCTGTATTAGGTGCTTTAATGGTTAATGCTTTAGTAAGTTCAACTCTTATTATTGTTCCAACACAATCTGAATTTTTAGCCCTTAAGGGACTTCAAGGTATGGTACGTACCTTTAGTATTATGAATAGTGCAGATACAAATACATCTATTGAATATACTATAGTACCAACAATGTTTGATAAACGTACACGTGCTGCTAATAAATCCCTTGAGTATATGCGTGAAAATTATAAAGATAAAGTATGGGGTGGAGTAATTCCTATCGATACTTTATTTAGAGAATCCTCTGCTCAAAGAAGACCACTTCCTTTAATGGATGAAGGTTGTAGAGGTTCTCTTGCTTATAAAACATTACTTGTTGATTTAATAACAAAAGAATTATCATCATCTCATAAAAGTAGAGTAACTCCTGCTACTGCTGCAATTTTAACATCAGATGATGATGAGGACTTTACTTCTACAGATTCTCCTGCAAAGAAGATAGAGAATAGTGTAGTAGATATGGTTCGTAAAGATTTAATAAAATAGGTGGATAGTGGGATGTCTTTAAGTCATCAACTCAAAGAAGAAGAAACATTAGTTGCTTATTTTAAGCAAATGCTTACAGAATCAGTTGATGAAGATGATAATGTAAGAGTACCTTCTTTTGATACAGATATAGAAGATAAAAGTGATTTAATAGATAATTCTATTCATCTAAAGGCAGATAATGAGACAGTAGAGAAAAAACAAAAAGAGGAAAGTTTTGTTATTCCTACTGAAAAAGAGAGTAAGCCTGATTTAGAGCAAGCTCCTTTTGAAATGCAACTTCAAGTAAAAGAAGAAGTTAGTGTCAAACCAGTTGCGACAATTGAAAAACCAAAACAATCTTTAGAGTCTCTTTTAAAAACAGTTCAAACAGTTGCTATGGAAGATACTGTTGAACATGTTGATGTAAAAACTGAAGTAAAAGTAGAAGAGCCTAAAGTTTTAGTACAAGAAAAAGTAGAGACAAAGGTAGAAGCACCTAAGGTACAAGTAGAACAAATAGCTCCTCCTGTAGAGACAAAAGTAGAGGTTGCCCCTAAAGTTGTACCTAAGATAGTAACACCTGAGGTAAAAGTTGTAACTCCAGTTGCTAAAACTGAACCTATAGTTAAGGTAGAAACATCTCAAGTTGTAACTAACACTACAGATATAGTTCATGAAACACAAGTTGAAGCTAGTGTAGCTCATGAAAATAAAAATGTTTATGAATGGAAAAATATTGAAACTGAAGAAGAATTTCAAACTTTATTTTTCATTGTTCAAGGCGTTAGATATGCTGTACCTTTAATTGATTTAGGTGCAATTATTGAATGCAAAAAAGTAACTCAAATATTTGGTAAACCTAGTTGGTATATGGGTATTACTGATGTTAGAGGCAGAAAATTAAATATAGTAGATACATTAAGATGGGTAGTACCTACAGTAAATGAGTCTCCAGATAAGTATCCTTATTTAGTTTCTTTATCTAATAGTGATTGGTCTTTAGGCTGTAATGAGCTTGAGGGTAATCGTACAATATCACGTGATCAAGTTAATTGGCGTAAAACTGCAGGAACTAGACCTTGGCTTGCTGGTATTGTAAAAAAAGAAATGTGTGCATTATTGCATGTTGATGAACTAATAAGATTATTTAAACAAGGCATGGATCAAAAATCCATACTAAAAAAAGATCTTAATAATAAAAAATAACAGATTTTTATTGTAAAATTACATACATTTG
Source organism: Anaerobiospirillum sp. (assembly GCA_029258325.1). GTDB lineage: Bacteria > Pseudomonadota > Gammaproteobacteria > Enterobacterales > Succinivibrionaceae > Anaerobiospirillum_A. The sequence continues at coordinate 47,075 of JARHZF010000097.1, forward strand.
TTATCTAATGTAATAACGAGGAATATAAAATGGCCGAGGAACAACAAGAATCAATAAGTCCTTTAGATGGTGATCAAGGTGAATTACTTCGCTGGGTTACATTTAAGCTAGATAGAGAAATCTATGGTGTAAATGTAATGCAAGTACGTGAAGTATTACGTTACACTGATATTGCCCCAGTTCCTGGTGCTCCATCTTATGTATTAGGAATTATTAATCTTCGTGGTAATGTAGTAACTGTTATTGATACCAGAATGCGTTTTGGTCTACCAACAACAGAAGTTACTGATAATACTAGAATTATGATTATCGAATCAGATAAACAAGTTATTGGTATTTTAGTAGATTCTGTAGCTGAAGTAGTAGATTTAAATACTGCAGATATTGATGATACACCAAACGTAGGTACTGAAGAAAGTGCTAAGTTTATTCGTGGTGTATGTAACAGAGAAAAAGAACTATTAATTTTAATTGATCTAAATAAACTACTTACTGAAGAAGAGTGGTCAGAGATTTCAAGTCTATAATATTAAATGGAATATTTTAGATGGATTCATATGTAGATTTAATAGTTTTATCTATAGCAGTAGGAGCAGCAGTGCTCCTACTTCTTTTATTAACTTCCTTTATAATTCTGTCTAAACGAGCAAGTAATCTTGAAGATGAAATATCTACTTTAAAAGACATCATAGAAAAGAAAGACGCTGCAAATAACAACTTAAAAGAACAAATACAACAACTTACAACTAAGTTTTCAACTATGCAAAAAACCGTATCATATATTGCTGAAAATATGGATGGTTTAATAGATGTGCAAGAGAAGTTAACTACTAAAGTTAATTCATTACAAGATAATTGTGTACCTAAAAAGGTAGAAACACCTACAAATAATGATACAACACAAGATGTTTCTATGTTATCTAAAGCTCAACAAATGATAAAAGATGGTTATGATTTATCTGTAATTGAGCAAGAAACTCATTTAGCACGTTCTGAACTTGATATGCTATATTCTGTAACTGCTAAAAAAGAAGTAGAAAATAATGCACCTCTTGTAGATGTAAGCGTAGTAGAGAATAATTCTAAAGTAGCTAATTTTAAAGCTCGTTCTGCCTATGGTATAGGTACTAAATCTTTAAGTGCAAGACAAAGATAGCTATTATAAAAAAAAGGCTGTACCTAATTTATTAAGTACAGCCTAAAGTGTTAGTTATCTAACAACAATCAACAAATAAGGATAATACAAATGTATTGTGTGTATTATACACAATTTCCTCATAGATTAAAGAATAATTTTTAATCTTTATTGAAATTTTGTATAAAAAATTAATCTTTAGTTATTTAAAAATAAATAATGTATTTAAAATATAAACTAGTTTAATGAAAGAAATTTATATTTTATGAACTTGTTTAATGGTAAATCTGGTTTTACTAAAGGATTTACATCTTCAAATTGAGTTAAATTTGGAGAGTCTGGATAAAACTCAGGTTCTAAACAAAAACCAGATTGATTTTCATAGGCTACACCATCATCACGTGCAATAATATCTGCTCCTTCATGTATATAGTTTCCTGTATAGAATTGCACACAAGGATAATCAGTATAAACTTCCATCATAAGTTTATTATCTTCTGATTTTGCAATAGCAAATGGTTCACTGCCATTGCCATCTAGTAGATAAGGGTGATCATAACCTCTTGCTTTAATCATTTGCACATCATTTAAGAAATCAAGACCAATTTTCTTCTCTTTATTAAAATCAAAAGCTGTATTTTCTACAGGAATAATATTACCTGTTGGTACAGAACCATCATCTAGCTCTAAATATTCTTTAGATTTTAAATATAGGCTATGATTTAAGATAGAGCTATTAAAACCATTTAAGTTAAAGTAGGCATGATTAGTAATACAAGCAGGGCATGTAGCATCACAAGTTGCATAGTATTGAACTAATAAGCTATTGTCATTTTCAAGTTTGTAATTTACGACTAAATCAAAGTTACCTGGAAAACCTTGATCTCCATCTACAGAATGTATAGTTAAAGTTATGCTACTATCGCTTTTATCTATAATAATAAAACGTCTTTTATCAAAGCCGTTAATACCACCATGAAGACAATGTTCTGCATTAGATGCAAGTACATATTTTTTGTTATTAACTACAAATTGAGAACCTCTAATTCTATTTGCAAATCTTCCTATAGTTGCATTGAAGTAACAGCCTTGAGTTCCCCAATCATTTTCATCTTTAACACCTAAAAGAACTTCTCTTTTTACCTTTTCGCCAGTAACAGGAACTTTTATAGATGTAATAGTTGCACCCCAATCCATAACAGTTACAGTCATGCCATTTGCATTTCTTAATGTATGTAAAATAGGGTCATGTGAGTAGACATTATTCATATCAATTATCCTATAAAAAAGTAATAAAATTACTTACATAATACAACTTTACTTACTAATATTTAAAGATTTTATTTATAAATTTATAATAGAAAAGATTTTTTTAATTATAAAATCAAAAAAGATCTTTTTTATTATGTTTTATTTTCAACTATTGTATTAAGAGCATTTATTAAAGCTAATGCAGAACCTTCAATAATATCTGTAGATAATGCTCTACCATAGTAATGTTTATCTTTATAACTTATGTATAAAGATATAAGAGCTTGAGCTTTTGTACCTTGACCTTTTGATTTAATCTTACAATCAAGAAGAGAAAATTTAATCTCAGTTATACGCATAATACAATTAAATACAGCATCAATAGGACCACTACCTATATAACTATCTGTTCTTGTTCTTTTACCACATTTTATTTTTATAGAAGCTGTTGTATGTAAATCATTATTAGAAGACATTATATTTAATGTTATAAGTTCAAAAGCTTTTTCTTTCTTTTCATCATTTGAAAAAAAGAGTAGAGCCTCTAAATCATAATCAAATACCTGACCTTTTCTTTCTGCAAGTTCTAAAAATTTCTTGTATATATAATCAAGATTATATGTTGTAGAGTCATAACCTAATTTTTGTAATGTGCTCTTGACCATATGACGACCCGATCTTGCATTCATTTGTAAAGGTCTTGCTTCATTACAATCATTATCAACTTTTAGTGTTGATGTAGATATTTGTTCTTTATAAACTTTAGCAGATAAATTTATAAGATCAGATATTGAGTGCACAGCTCTTTTTATTTTTTCACAATTTATATTTGTGTATAGATTATTAAAGTAATCTTTTTTAGTTCTAATAGCAAAAACAATATCTTCTAAAAGACAATGACTTGCAGTTGTACCAATACCAGTAATAGTACATTCAATTTGTCTAGCTCCAGATACTAAAGAGCTAATTGTATTTGCACATGCCATACTTAAATCATTATGACAGTGTACAGATATAGTAATATCTTTTAGCTTATCTACATTTTCATAAAGTCTACTAATTAAAGATGAGTATTCACTTGGAAAAACAAGATGATTTCCATCATTTAAATTTATAGTATTAGCACCTGCATCTATAGATATTTCTACTATATGTTTTAAGATAGAAAAATCTACATTAAAAATATCTTTTAATGTGAGTTCAATATCATCTGTGTATTGCTTTGCATGACTTATAGCATTTTTTATTTTTCCATAAATAGAATCCATGCTTATGTTTTTACAATCACGAAAATCAAAAATAAGATCAAGTCTAAAGTCTTTTTTTAGATTTTCTATAGATTTATAAGCACTATCTATATTATTACAATCCATAGATGTAAGAATACAAGGTTTTGCATGTTTTAAAACTTTAGCAATTTCCTCTACATTTTTAAAATCTTCAATAGAGTGAGATGGATCGGGTATTTCTATAATATCTACACCTAGCTTATCTAAAATAATAGCAATTTGAATTTTTTCTTTTAATGAAAAAAATGACTTAATGTTTTTTATGCCATCACATAAAGTAGAATCAAAAACTATTACTTGATTTTGTTTGAGTAAAGACATTTTAAAATTACCTATAAATTACAAAAAGTATATTTTTTGTAAAAAAATTGAGAAAAATCTTTTTTATGTTTTTTATACAAAAGTATTTATTTATATTAGAGATTTTAATAAAGAAGAATATTTGCAAAATAATGATATTTTCTTTATTTATGGGATATTTATTCCAAAATAAATATCCTACTATCACTTATATATAAGCTTTAATAAGATATACTATTTATTTTGCAAAAATATAGTTTTTCGTAAAAAAAATCAATTAAGCTATTAATCATAATACAAAAAATTATGTTTTTTATTTTCTTTTTATGTGTGCTATATCACGAAAATTTTATTCTTCTTAACATATATTTAACACCGTATTAACAATTTTTTTTGAAAATATATCCTAAGTTTGAAATTATTTTTCTTAATTTTTGTAAATACCTAAATATATGAAGTATATGAGAAATACATACACAGGAGGAATTGTATGTCAAAGTATGTTATGGCTTTAGATGCAGGCACAACATCAAACCGCTGTATTTTATTTAATCAAAAAGGTGAAATTTGCTCTGTTTCACAAAGAGCTTTCCCTCAATATTTCCCAAAACCAGGTTGGGTTGAGCATGATGCTGATGAAATTTGGGCAAGCCAATTAGGTGTAGCTGTAGAAGCTATGAATAAGATTGGTGCACATGCAGAAGATATTGCAGCTATTGGTATTACTAATCAACGTGAAACAACAATTGTTTGGGATAAAGCTACAGGTGAACCAATTCACAATGCTATTGTATGGCAATGTCGTAGAACATCAGAATATTGTGATAGCTTAAAAGAAAAAGGCTTAACAGATAAATTTAGAGAGAAGACAGGTCTTGTTATTGACGCATACTTCTCTGGTACTAAGTTAAAATGGATCTTAGATAATGTAGAGGGTGCTCGTGAAAGAGCTGAAAAGGGCGAGCTATTATTTGGTACAGTTGATACTTGGTTAATTTGGAAATTAACTAATGGTAAAGTTCACGTAACTGATTACTCAAATGCATCACGTACATTACTATTTAACATTCAAACATTAGAATGGGATGATGAAATTCTAAAAGAATTAAATATTCCAAAGTGCATGTTACCTGAAGTAAAACCAAGCTCATGTGTATATGGTAAAACAGATCCACAATTCTTAGGTGGTGAAATTGCTATTGCAGGTGCAGCAGGTGACCAACAAGCAGCTTTATTTGGTCAAACATGTTTTAATGCAGGCGAGGCTAAAAATACATATGGTACTGGCTGTTTCTTATTAATGAACACAGGTGAAAAACCAGTATTCTCCAAAAATGGTCTAGTAACAACTATTGCATGGGGCTTAAATGGCAAAGTTAATTATGCTCTTGAAGGCTCAATCTTCGTTGCTGGTGCTGCAATTCAATGGTTACGCGATGAGTTAAGATTAATTGATGCATCAGCTGACTGTGAATACATGGCAGGTAAGGTAAAAGATACTAATGGTTGTTATGTAGTTCCTGCATTTACAGGTCTAGGTGCTCCACATTGGGATCAATATGCTCGTGGTACTATTGTTGGTATTACAAGAGGTACAAATAAGTCACACATCATTAGAGCAACCTTAGAGTCACTTGCATATCAAGTACATGATGTTCTTGAGGCAATGAAGGCAGACTCAGGCATTGAATTACAATCATTAAAGGTTGACGGTGGTGCTAGTGCTAACAATATGTTAATGCAAGTTCAAGCAGATATTATTAATGCTCCTGTAAATCGTCCTGTATGCGTTGAAACTACTGCTATGGGTGCTGCATATCTTGCAGGTCTAGCTGTTGCTTACTGGAAGAGTAAAGAAGATGTTATTGCAAACTCTGCAATTGACAGAACATTTACTCCATCAATATCTCAAGAGGATAGAGATAGTAAGATTAAAGGTTGGAAGAAAGCTTTAACTTACTCACATGGTTGGGCAAAAGACGAGTAATAACTAGGCAAAATTGGAGAATTAGCTATGTTACCTTATATAAGTGAATTTGTAGGTACTGCAATTCTAATTATCTTAGGTTGTGGTGTAGTAGCAAATGTTTGCTTAACTGGTTCTGGTATGAAAGGTGGTGGTCCTATTCAGATAACCATAGCATGGGGTCTTGCAGTTATGTTACCTGCATATACCTTTGGTTCATCATCAGGTGCCCACTTTAATCCAGCTTTAACTATTGCTCTTGCAGCAGATGGTTCATTCCCATGGGAAATGGTACCAGGCTACTGTATTGCTCAATTTGCAGGTGCAACTCTTGGTGCTTGTATTGTATATGCTTTATACAAGTGTCAATTTGCAGCAGAACAAGATCCACTAACAAAGCGTGGTGTATTTTGTCCAACTCCTGTAATTCAAAACTTTACCCAAAACATGTTATCAGAAATTGTAGGTACATTTATTCTTGTATTTGCAATTAAAGGTATAGCTAACATAGTTCCACTAGCAGGTGGTGTATCTTGGTTTGTTGTATTTGGTATTATCGTGTCAATTGGTATGTCATTAGGTGGTTTAACAGGTTATGCTATTAACCCAGCTCGTGATATTGGTCCTAGATTTGCACACTTTATTCTACCAATTCCAGGCAAGACAGACTCAAATTGGAAATATGCTATTGTGACATTATTTGGCCCAATTATTGGTGCTCTATTAGCAGTAGGTGTATTTAATATTATTCCATGGGCTCCAGCTGCTTAATATAATTTAGTCATTTTAATTTTCACAAAGCCATATAAATTCAAAGTTTATATGGCTTTTTTTAGTTTTAGTAAAAATAAAATTTAAAATAGAGATGTTTTATCTCTCTATATGTATAAGTTTCACCTTATGTACTACTTTTGTTTGTAAACTTTGGACACTTATTAATTAAGATTACTCATTTTTATCTAGTTTACTTTAAATTATTTTCAATAATTTTGGTACAAATAGGATATTAAAATTGAATATTTAATATGACTTTTTTATGATCTTATAAAGAACTAGTATGTATACTATAAGCCTTTATACTTTTACCTTATATTAAAAAAGTGCAAAAGTTATGAGCTTTTACACTTTACATAAATCTTTAAGATTAAAAATAAAATCAACATAAAAAAGGAGGCTTTACCTCCTTTTTAATTATCTTATTTTTTATCTCTTTTTTTCACAACCTCAACATCTTCGTTAAAGGTTTGATTTTCATGGCGACTTGTTCTTACAAAATCCATTTCTTTTAATATATAAGAGACAACTTTTTTAGAACCAGCTATAGAGTAATGAAGACCATCTTGATAGATAGGGACAAAATCATCTGTCATAATTTGACAGTTAGTATCATCACAAATAGCATCATTTGGATTTATAACTTTTATATTTTTATAAGCCTTAGCTGTTTCTTTAATATAAGAGTTAAGTTTTATTATTTTTGGTGAATGTAGATCTTTTCTAACATTGCATGGAATAGATTTCTTTAAAATATTAGTAAAGATATTGTCCATACGATGTAAATACATACAAGTAGCACCAATATCAAAAAATGTTTGATAAGGATTTGTAATTAGATAGATCTTAGATTTAGGCATATCTTTAGATAAAGCCTCAATATCAAGAGCTAATTGTTTATAAAAATCTTCTACTTTTTGTTCATGATTAGATCTCATATAAAGACTTTTTTCATATCTTTGCCAATCTTGAGCAATCATAACTCTTAAATGAGGATTTTTATTTGCAATTTCAACAAGGTTCTTATAACGTATTTCGCATTTAGGATCAATAATACCCTCAGGTCTTTTACTTACAGCACTACTGTAGGAGTAACAACCATCTTTAAATACTGTATAAACTTTAATACCACGAGATAGGAGATCACGCATATAGTGTCTTGAAAAACTATCACCAGATATAATAAATAAAGGTCTTTTATCTTTATTACCCTCAATTCTAACATCACCTTCATTAGTTATAGTTTTACCACCATATAAAGAACCTTCAGGTACTATATGTTTTACTCTATAAGGGGCACCATCTAATGAAAAATAATAAGATATTGAGCATAAAGCTGTATAAAAGGCTAAAAATATATAGCCATAATTACGTCTAGTTTCAAAGACATGATAGATGATAATAGCACTTATTAAGATTAATAATACTGTCTGTAGAACAAAAGCATCAAAGCCTAAATTAGTCATAACAACTAAGATAGGGTAGTGCATTAAGTATATAGAGTAAGAGTAAAGACCTATTTTTTGTATAATGACATTTTTTAAAACTGTATCTTCATTATTAGTTGCAATACATATATAAGCACCTAAACATGGAAGTAAAGAAAAAGCTGTAGGCCAGTGATTATCTTCATTAATAATGATACAAGATATTAAGATAAGGCTAAGACCTAGAAGTTCTAAATTCTTTTTACTTACTCTTTTTGTGTAAATAGGATAAAAGAAAGCAAGTGCTCCTATTAATAATTCAAAAGAGCGAGAATAGGTCATAAAATAAGATTCTTTTGGATTATATGTGGTATACCAAATACCAAAGATAGTAAGAACTATAGTTAGTAAAGTGGTTATATTTTTGAGTTTATCGCGACCAAAAGTTTTTGCAATTAAAAGAAGTATGACAGGGTAGAAAATATAAAATTGCCATTCAACTGATAATGACCAAGTATGAAGTAGAGGTTGATTTAAAGAGGATGCAGCAAAGTAATCTGTATTTTGAGCAAAGGATATATTTGATATAAATAAAAGAGCACATAAAGAGTCAAAAGCATATTTCTTTAAGTCACCTACACCAAATATAAAATAATATACTACTAAGAAAAGTAAAATAGTAATAAATAAAGATGGGCAAATTCTTTTTGCTCTATTTTGATAGAATGTTGTAAGAGAAAAATTATTCTTTTCAATTCCTGTATAGATTATCTTGGTCATTAAAAAACCAGATATAACAAAAAAAACATCTACGCCAACAAAACCACCTCTTAAAAAATTAGAGTTTGGATATAAGCTTTGGCAAATATGAAAAATAGTAACTGCTAATACAGCAATAGCTCTTAGACCTGTTATATCATTTCGCAGTTTACGCATAAAAACCCCTTTTATTTTTTTATATAATAGTTTTATTATAAACTTTAGAAAAAAAATATAAAAACTAAATGCTTTATAAAATAGTAAACTTCTTTAAAAATTATTTTTAAAGAAGATTTCTTTTTTGTAAGTAGTTTAGATAACTATTTCTTTATTTATTGATTTATTTAATAAAATATCTATGTAGATACTTATAGAATGAGTTTATATAGCTTTAAAAATAAAAATTTTGTTTAAAAGTGTTAGAATTAGTTAAATATATTTTAGTTAGGAGAATTTATAATGATTATTGAGCCTAAAGTTCGTGGTTTTATTTGTGTTACAACTCATCCTACTGGTTGTAGAGCAAATGTTCAAAAGCAAATTGAATATGTAAAATCTAAAGGTGAGGTTAAAAATGGTCCTAAGAAAGTTCTTGTTATAGGCTCATCAACAGGTTATGGTTTAGCATCTAGAATAAGTGCAGCATTTGGCTCTAAAGCTGCAACTTTAGGTGTTTTCTTTGAGAAAAAAGGCTCAGAAAAAAGAGCAGGTAGCCCAGGTTGGTACAATACTGCTGCTTTTACAGAGTTTGCAACTAAAGAAGGCTTATATGCAAAGAATATTAATGCAGATGCTTTCTCTGATGAATGTCGTCAAAAGACTATTGAAGTAATTAAAGAAGATTTAGGTCAAGTTGATTTAGTTATTTACTCACTTGCAGCACCTGTTCGTAAGATGCCAAAGACTCAAGAAGTTGTACGTTCTTCTTTAAAACCAATTGGTAAACCTTATGTATCAACAGCTATTGATACTAATAAAGACTGCATTATTGAAGCTACAGTAGAACCTGCAACAGATGAAGAAATTGCAAATACTGTAACTGTTATGGGTGGTCAAGATTGGGAATTATGGATGCAAGCTTTACATGAGGCAAATGTTTTAGCTCCAAATTGTAAAACTTTAGCCTATAGTTATATAGGTACTGAAATTACATGGCCAATTTACTGGCATGGTGCTTTAGGTAAGGCTAAAGAAGATCTTGATAGAGCAGCTCTTGCAAATAGAGAGTTATTAAAAGATATAAATGGTGACGCTCGTGTTGCTGTATTAAAATCAGTAGTAACTCAAGCATCATCAGCTATTCCTGTAATGCCATTATATATTGCAATTTGCTTTAAGATTATGAAAGAGCAAGGCGTTCATGAAAATGTAATTCAACATATTTATAGAATGTTTAGTGAGCAATTATATGGTGATAAAGCAATTTATGATGATGCAAATCGCCTAAGAGTTGATACTTTAGAATTAGATAGTAAAGTACAAGATGCATGTAAAGCTTTATGGCCTCAAATTACTACAGAGAACTTATTTGAGCTTACAGATTATAAAGAGTATAAACATGAGTTCTTAGAATTATTTGGTTTTGAAGTTGAAGGTGTTGATTATAGTGCTGATGTAAATCCAGATGTTCAATTTGATGTAATTGATATGGTTTCATAGTACATAAAACATCTTACATACAAAAACACCTCTAAACTTTTACATTTAGAGGTGTTTTTTATTAGATATTTATATGTGCTTTATAAGCGTCTATAGTATTTTCCATAAGGGATGCTATAGTCATAGGACCTACACCACCTGGAACTGGTGTTATATAAGATGCTCTTTCTTTTGCAACTTCAAAATCAACATCACCGCAAAGAGAACCATCTTCTAATCTATTAATACCTACATCTATAACAATAGCACCTTCTTTTATTAAAGAACCATCTAAGAATTTAGGTTTACCTACAGCTACAACAACAATATCAGCATTTGCTAAAAAAGGTTTTAAATCCTTTGTAAATTTATGGGTAACTGATACTGTAGCACCTGCTAGTAATAGTTCTAATGCCATAGGTCTACCTACAATATTAGATGCACCTACAACAGTTGCATTTAAACCTTTTAGATCTGATTTTATAGATCTAAGCATAGTCATAACACCCTTTGGAGTACAAGCTCTAAGTCTTGGTATTCTTTGAGTTAGACGACCTACATTATAAGGATGGAAACCATCTACATCTTTTGATGAGTCAATCTTTTCAATAACTAAAGTTTCATCTAGATGTTTTGGAAGAGGGAATTGAACTAATATACCATCAACATTATCATCTTTATTTAATTTATCAATTAAAGCATTTAATTCATCTTGAGTTGTATTTTCATCTAATTTATATGAAAAAGTTTCAATACCTACATCAATGCAAGCTTTTTCTTTATTTTTAACATAAACTTGAGATGCAGGATCATTTCCTACTAAAACAACAGCAAGACCAGGTTTTCTATAACCTTGATTACAAAAATCACTAACTTCTTTATTTAGATTTTCTCTAATATTTTTAGCTAAAGTTTTGCCATCAATTAATGTTGCGGACATAAAAGCTCCAATTTAAAAAGAAGACATTAACATTTTGATACTTATTATAAACAAAGATATAGCAAAAATTCTTTTTAATGTTATAGGACTTATAGATTTTCCAAATTTAACTCCAAATGGTGCAAAAAGAACTGAAAGAGGGATTATGCATAAAGCTGCTAGAAAATTAATATGTCCCATAGTAGCAAAAGGAGCATTTATAGGTGTACTTGAGGTAAAAAGTAAAATTAAAGCACCTGGAATTGCAACAAATAAAGATACAGCAGATGAAGTTCCAATAGCTTGTCTTGGATTTACAGAGTGAGCATTTAAAACAGGAATAGTTAAAGTACCACCACCAATACCTAGCATTACTGAAAATAAAGAGATAAAAAAAGCTATAACATTTTGAGCAAATTTACTTGGTAATTTATCAAATAGAGGTTTAGCATTAGCTCTAAAAAGGGTATTTAAGCTATTTATAATCATAATAGAGCCAAATAAGGCTGATATCCATTTACCACCATAACGTGATGCTATAGTAGAACCTAATATAACACCAAGACAAAGACCAAAAGCCCATGTTTTTACTATATCTGTAGATAAATTACCTTTTTTATATTGAGAAATAGCAGCAGATATTGATGTTGGTATCATACAAAATAAAGAAGTACCAGTAGCTAAAATCATAGCTGTATCTGCATCTACATGTAAAGCTGTCATAAAAACAAAATAAAGTACAGGTACGAAGATAATACCACCACCAATACCTAAAAGACCTGCACAAAATCCTGCAAGGCAAGCACAAGATGCTAGAATTAATATATTTTGAATTAAGGTTTGTAAATCTATTTCATTTAATAAATTTTCCATTTTATAAAACCTTTTAAAGATAGAAGTAAGTATTTTTAAGTATAAACAAAATAATAATTAAAAGAAGAATAGAGTTTTAAATTTATGAGCATTTTTAAATTAGAAATGTATATTAGCTTTGATTTGAACTTGTTTTTAAAATAAATTAATTAAAATCAATTACTTATTTAAAAAAGTTTTTTAAATTAAAAAAAAGTGTTGACTATATGTAAAGTTACAACTATAATTCTTTTCCGTTGATTGCTGATAGGTCTTTGTAGTCAATACAAGATTGACTCCTTAGCTCAGTTGGATAGAGCAACAGCCTTCTAAGCTGTGGGTCGCAGGTTCGACTCCTGCAGGGGTCGCCAGCAAACATCAACAAAGCACAATGGTGGCTGTAGCTCAGTTGGTAGAGTCCCGGATTGTGATTCCGGTTGTCGTGGGTTCGAGCCCCATCAGCCACCCCATTTGAAAGAATGGGTAAAAATTTAAATTTTGCGGGAGTGGCGAAATTGGTAGACGCACCAGATTTAGGTTCTGGCGCCTTCGGTGTAAGAGTTCGAGTCTCTTCTCCCGCACCATTTAAACATGGTGTAAATTTAAATTTGTGTTAAAAATTAGTACTCCGTGCGGGAGTGGCGAAATTGGTAGACGCACCAGATTTAGGTTCTGGCGCCTTTGGTGTAAGAGTTCGAGTCTCTTCTCCCGCACCACTTAAAAGTCTTTTTAAATTGATCTTATAGTTATAATGTAGATCATTTTGAAAAGGCTTTTTTTGCCATATAGAGACATACATTTTTCAAAATTAACTTTTAAAAAGTTAATACATCTTTTATAAGAAATATCTATAAAATGTACGATAAGCACTTCCAATTAAGTTACATGCCTTTTGAAGGTTCACCTGATAGAAGATTTTTTTATATAGGTGCACATCAACATAAAGCATTAGATCTTTTAACTACATCACTTTCAAAAAGTGGCTCTATTTGTGTTTTAAGTGCTGAAGCAGGCTGTGGTAAGACTACAACAGTTAGAATGTTAATAAAGTCTTTACCAAAAAGAATGCGTATTATAGCTATAGATGATCCAAGACTTGATAGTCAAACCTTACTATCTACAATTTTATTATCTCTATCAGTTGCAGCTAGTTCTTTTGAAAGTATATCTGAATTAACCTTAAAATTAAGAAAAGCTTTAGAGTCAGCATCCGATTCTGGCATTATTACAACTGTTATTATTGATGAAGCTCAAGGTTTATCTGATGAAGTTATAGAACAAATTAGACTTATTTATAATATAGAAGGTATTAATGGCAAAATGATTAACTTCTTATTAGTAGGTCAAGATGAGCTATTAAATATTATAAATAAGCCTATGCATAAAATGTTCTTATCAAGAATAAGTACTTTTGCAAGTCTGCAAGCTATGCATAGAGATGAAGTTAATGCCTATATTAACTTTAGAATTATGCAAGCAGGTTCACATGAACCTTTATTTACAGATAGAGCTATAACTTTATTACATCAAAAATCAAAAGGTTTACCTCGTACTATTAATGCTATTGCTGATCAGGCTTTAATGCTTGCTTTTAGAAAAAATAAAAATCGTGTTGATTCATCTATTTTAAGAAAAGCAGCTAGCATTGCTTTAAATGAGAGATCAAATTTAAAGAAAGTTTTTGATCATATAAAAGATGGTATTTTAAGTTTTACTATTTTTGAGAAAGCTATAGTTATGGCTTTTGCTTTTACTATGGCTTTTATTATCTTTTATGCATCCTTATTCTTTACAAAAGAATATGTAGATAGTTATTTATATGATAAATCTATAGCTACAGCATTAAATTATGATAATGAAGTAAAAGATTCTTATAAGATTTACATGGATAATGTTAGAGCAGGTATTTCAAATGAACATAAACTTGTATCTAAATTTAATTTAGATGTAAGAAACTCTATGTTTAGAAGTGATGCTCTAGATAATTTAGTTAAACTATATGGTTTTGCTCGTTCTGATAATTTAAAAAGTAGCTGTAAAGATATAGAGTCTTTAAGTCTAAAGTGCATAACTCGCCATGAAAAGTTTCCAGAGCTTGAGAGTTTACAAAAAAGAGCTGTTATATCTTTATTTGATGATAACTTAATTCCATTTTATGCAGTATTGATGAATGTAGATGAAGAGCATGTACATTTATTAATGCAAGATAGAATTTATAGAGTAAAGAGAAAGTATATAGAAGATCACTATAATGATGAGTTTACTTTTATCTATAATGTTATGGCATTAGATATCATAAATCATTATAAAAAGACTAATAAATTAAATTTATCTGTAAATGCTTTAAAATTTTTACAAAATAAGATGGTTTTCTTTATTAAAAATTATGATGATATAAGCTTTGCTCACGATCTATCTGCAATTGATACAACTTTAAAAAAACTTTTTTATTATGGTCCTGATGTTGTAGAAAAGAATGTACAGGATTTTAAAGCATCCTTAATCTCTGCTATAGAAAAGGGAGATATGCAAAATTTAAAGATTGCATTTTTACTTTTCCTTGGAGATAGTGCTTTAGATGAGGATTTAGCTATAAAGCTTGATTTTTTAGATAATAAGATGAGTTTTGTAAAATAATGAGAAGTGAAGAAAAAAAGCATGCTTTAAATGAGGTAATGTTTACCTTTAAAAAAGCTCGTATTTATTTTTTAAAAAGCTTTTTCTTTTTTCTAGCTCTTATTGTCTGTTTTTATATAGTATCTGTTTTTATTTATATAGATAGTTATAGTAAGACAAAAGATAGTGTAATATCTTTTTTTGCAAATAAAACTAACATCATAAGTATTTATGATAATGAAAATATCATATCTTATGAATCATATAATTTTAAAAATGTAGAAAATTATGGTGATACATTATTAGAGTTTAAAGATGAAGTTAGTTTTGATAATGTAAAAACAAAGCGTTTAAAATTAACTGATAATATTTACTTAGTAAAATTTGTAAAAGAGCAAAAGTAAAAAAAGAATAAAGATCAAAAAGAACAAAGCCCAAAATCAAACAAATTTTGGGCTCTTTTCTTTATTAATATTTTCTAACTTTTTTCTTACCAGGGCGAGGTAGGTAGATTAGAACTATACCAATAAGAACACCAATAGAGACTAAAATACCACCTTGAGTCCACCAACGCATTTGCATATCAAGCTCTCTTGTTTGTAACTTATCAGAATACTCTCTAATTTTTTCATCATATTCTGTAATAGTTGCATCTTTAGCAATAATAGCAGTCTTCATACCTTTATTTTCTTTTTCAAGGCGAGATAATTTACTTTCAGCAGTTTTTAATCTTTTTGAAAGTTCTGTATCGTAGTTTTCAAGTGTGTATTCTAATTCTTTAATTCTATCTTCAAGAATTTGATATTTATGATAACCACTTGGATCTACTTGAATTGAGTCATAAGCCATCCAGAATGTGCTACCATCAGTATCTTCAAGAAGCATATATTTTCTATCTGGAGATATACCTTTATAAATTAGTTTATCACCAATTTTTTTTGCACCTACAATTTTATGATTAGTTGTAGGACCACGTCTTGCCCAAACTATATTTTGATCAGATACATAAACAGTATCACCATCTTTTAAAGAAAGTCTTTTATCAACTACTTCTTGAGTTTTCTCAACTTCATTATTATCTGAGTTAGAGGATGTATTTTGATCATCAAGAGCAAATGCACTATAGCTTACAGATAGAGAAAAAGCCAATAATGCGATCTTTAAATTATTAAATAGAGAATTAAACACTTAACTATACCTTAAGATAATATAAAAAATTATATATATTTTATTAAATTATGTAATAAAAAGGCAAAATTCTTTAAAAGAAAATTACAAATTTTTTTATTAAAGAGAGGGCTTAGTTTTTTATACTATGTACATTTTGCATGTATTAAAGCTTTTTTTGCATATTTATAATTTCTGTATAAAGGTACTATTATAATTTTTATTTTAAAAAATGTATTTAAAAACATATAGTTAACTATAGAAACTATTAAATATTTATTTGATATTTATATATTATTTTGATATTTTTAGAATATAGAATTTTATTGTATATATGAATATAAATTCTCAATTAGAAATTAAGATTTTTTTAAAAATTTGAGAAAGTTCAATATTACAAATAAAATAATTAATTCTTTTAATATAAAAGAATTAAAAGAATTAAATGATGTTTATAATAAATAAAGAAAGTTTTTAAATTTTAAATATGGATGATTATTTTATGGTCAATGATAATACTGAAATAGAACTAAAATACGCATTAGCATATGATGTAGATTGCTCTGAAGTTAAAAACGCCTTAGATAAGGTAGGTAAAGTTGGTAATATTTCAAGTGATAATCTATCAAATGTTTATTTTGATACTAAAGATTTTGACTTGGCTAAAAATAAGATTGGTTTAAGAATAAGAAAGGCGAACTCTTATACGGAAATGACTATGAAAATAGCAAAAAAGAGTTCATCTTCTTTACATCAAAGAAAGGAATATAACATTCCTTTAGACTCAGATAGATATGAGCCTAATTTTTCATTACTTCCTTTTGATGTGCAAATGTATCTATCAAATTTAAATTTGATGGATAAGGATTTATATAAAATAAATCATATTGATTTCAAAAGAGACTATTTTTTACTAGAAATTGATGATAATCAATTTGAAATAGCAAAAGATTTAGGTTTTATAAACACAGAAAAAGGTCGTCTTGCTATAAATGAGCTTGAAATTGAAGTAAAGAAATTTTCAGGTGATGTAAAAGCTCTTTATCAGGGTTTAAGTAAGATTGTAAGAGCTTTATGTAAAGCAAATATACCTCTAAGCTTAGATCCTTATTCAAAGCATTTAAAGAGTAGTTATTTCTCTGATTTTATATCTTTAAAAAATGAGTATGACTATATACTTTCTCAAAATTCTCAAAATCAATATGATCAAGTGCAAAAAGATAGTTTAAAAATGCGTTTGATGATTATGTTTGATAGAACAACAAGGCTTGTATCTCATATATCTGAACTAAAACAAGCAAAATCTAATAAGATAGATCTATTTGCAAAATTAGTTTACGATTTTGAAAATCTTTTAGGTCTATATCGTATAACTCATTATCACTTTCATTTAAATATGATTCATTTAGCACTTACTAATATAATCTATTTATTTGATAATTTTATAGATTATGTAAGAGATAATGGAAAGGATGAAATATCTGACAATATCAAAGACTTAAAAGAAGCTAAAGAGAGTTTAGAGAAACTAAATAATTATCTTGATAATAAAAGCTATATATCAAATATAGATTTTGATAGAGATGAGGATTATAAAACATTCTTTGCAGAAACAGCAAAAGCATCTATTGCTGATGTTTCTTTAACTATAAAGAGTGCCATCATTTATTTTGATTTATAAGAAAAATCATAAAGGATATCTATGATTAATTGTAAAAATTTTGACATAACTCCAAACCCTAAGAAATTAAAAGAATTACCCCCTCCTCTTTTAGAGGAGGCTAATGCTTTTTATGAGAGACTAAAGTCAAGAGCTAGTGAAGAAGATATGCTTATCTTTGATAAACAGCCTGATTTACTTTATGTTATGGGAATGTCAGAGTTTATTAGTAAAACATTAATTCAATATCCTCATGAATGTGCAAAGATTATTCAAGAAGGAGTACTTGAAGATCCTACTTTTTCTTTAGATCCAACTGAAGCTGTAAATGAAAGTATAGCTTTTAACTTAAACGATGCAGAATTAAAAAAGCGTTTAAGGGTATTACGTCGTGTTAGGATGATTCCTATTGCATGGCGTGATATTACAGGTAGATGTGATATTGAAGAGGTTTTTGTATCTTTATCAAATCTTGCTGAATGTATAGTTGTACGTGTAATTGATGTTGTGCGTGCATCTTTTAAAACCACATTTGGTGATGCTTTAGATGATAAAGGTCGTCCTATGCCTCTTTTAGTTTTAGGTATGGGTAAATTAGGTGGTGGAGAGCTTAACTTTTCTTCTGATTTAGATCTTATTTGTTGTTATCCATATGATAATACTACTGTAGGTGGTATACGTTCCATTTCCCATCAAGAGTTTTTTTCAAAGATTGTCCAAAAGTTTTCTAATGTTTTATCTGATACTACTATAGATACATTTTGCTATAGAATAGATTTACGTTTACGTCCTTTTGGTGATGCAGGTTCTCTTGTATCATCTTTTGATGCTTTATCTGTATATTATGAAACACAAGGTAGAACATGGGAACGTTATGCTTTAGTTAAAGCTAAGCTTTTAGGTGATTTTAAAACTTGGTATGAATATGGTGATGAGCTTATAGATTTATTAAGACCATTTGTTTATAGACGCTATCTTGATTTTGGTGCTATTGAATCATTGCGAAAACTAAAGCATATGATTGAAGCTGAAATGCGTCGTCGTAAATTAAATGGTAATTTTAAATTAGGTCCAGGTGGTATACGTGAAATTGAGTTTATAGCTCAAGTATTTGAATTAATGCGTGGTGGTAGAATACCAGAGCTTGCAGAGAGATCACTTCGCAAAACCTTAAAGTTTTTAGGTAAGTATCAATTATTACCTGTAAGTGTCTGTGAAGAACTTGACGATTATTACATATATTTAAGACGTCTTGAAAATTTAATTCAGGAAATTGCAGATCAACAAACACAATGTTTACCAACTAAAGAAAAAGATAAGCTACGTATAGCTATGGGTATGAACAAAGACTCATATGAAGAATTTTTAGCAGAACTTGATAAGGTAATGCTAAGAGTGCATGAGGAATTTGTTAAAGTTATTAAGGATGATACTAAAGAAGAAAGTGAAGAGGAAATTAGAACTTTTGAGCTTTGGGAGTCTACTTTAGAACCTCAAGAAATGGTACCATCTTTAGAACCTCTTTTAGAAGATAAAACAAAAGCTTTGGATTTTGCTCGTGAAATTTATCAACTAAGACATACACTATATAGATTACCTGTAGGACCTAAAGGTCGTGAAACTTTATTAAAACTTGTACCTAAACTTATAACTTTAGTTGCTAAAACTCAAAATTCCTCAAATCTTTTTGTAAAGATTGCAAATTTAATTGAAAAAGTTGCAATGCGTACTACTTATTTACAACTTCTAGTTGAAAATAATCAAGCATGCATTAGATTGGTAAATCTTTTTAATGAAAATGAATTTGCAGGTTCATTAATTACATCACATCCTATTTTATTAGATGAACTTATAGCACCTCAATACTTAAAAGAACCACCAAAAGTAGAAGAGTTTTTAGCAAAATTACGTGAAAAGCTTTTACGTATAGATAGAGAAGATTTAGAAGGTCAAATGGAAGAACTTCGTCTTTTTAAAAAGATTATGGTCTTACGTATAGCTATGTCAGATAGAGCTGAATCATTACCTTTAATGAAGATATCAGATTCACTAACTTGGCTTGCTGAAGCTTTTATTCGTGAAATTTCTTATTTAGCATGGGATCAATGTGTCTCAAAATTTGGTAATCCACCAGATAGAACTTCAAACGATCCTGGTTTTGCTATTATAGGCTATGGTAAGTTAGGTGGTATAGAGCTTGGTTATAACTCTGATTTAGATATGGTATTTATTCGTGAAAATGTAGATGCCATGACAGAGGGTGATCATAGTGTATCTGTAGCTGTATTTTATCAAAGACTTGCTCAAAGATTATTACATCTATGTACTACAAGAATGTCAGGTGGTGTTCTATATGATTTAGATATGCGTTTAAGACCTGATGGTGATAGTGGTCTTTTAGTAACAGATATAGCAGGTTTTGAGGGTTATCAAGAGCATAGGGCATGGACTTGGGAGCATCAAGCTTTAGTTAGAGCAAGACCAATTACAGGTTCTAAAAAGCTTATAGATGAGTTTAATAGAATTCGTGATAAGATTTTAAGAACTCCACGTGATAATGAAAAATTACGTACAGATGTAATTGAGATGCGTAATAAGATGCGAGCTCATTTAAATAAAGGTAGTAAAGATTACTTTGATTTAAAACATGGTGATGGTGGTATGGTTGATATTGAATTTATTGCTCAATATTTAACCTTAAAAGAAGCACCTTATCAAAAAGATATGATTTTGTGGACAGATAATGTGCGTATTTTTGATGAGTGTGCAAGACTTAATATTTTAAGTAAAGAGGATGTAGACTCTCTTAAAAATGCCTATTTAGAAATTCGTGGTTATTATCATAGATTATCACTTGCAGCTCTACCCCGCATAGTAGCTTTAAGTGATAAACCTAAAGTATGTGATGATGTAGTTAGAATATGGAATAAGGTTTTAAATTCTAACGTCTAAAGAAAACATCATCATATAAATCACAATGTGGAAAAAATTGGCGATGATAAGGAAATAAAGCTTCTTTATTATCGCTTTGCCTTGTATTTAATGGGCATTTATAAGCAATAGCAGAAATACCTACACCAAAATCAAAATCATTTTGTATAGCACCTGTGTAGACTAAGGACTGAACTATATGAGTTGCATTTAGATCATAGGCTTTTACTTTTATATCATAACGAGCATTTTCAACTACATAGCGTATAGCTGAATCTACAACTCCTACTTTTTCACAATTTTTTACATCATCTTCTACTACAAGATAAACACTATTAGCTTTAATATTTTGTTCTTCATAGTAAGCACATGAAGATAGGGTTATCATAGAGATAAGTAATAATAAAGCAGATTTAATTTTCATAAAAATTACTCCTAATCTTTATCATTTAAATTATCTTTAGAATTAAAAACATTCTCTTTTTCAAAAACATTTTTATCATCAAAGACATCTTTATCTTTAGAAAATACATTTTTATTTTCAAAAATATGATTATCATTAAAAGTATTTTTACTTACAGGGCATTTATAAGCACGACCTGTTAAAGCTATACCAAAGTCACAATAAAATCCCATTTGTACTGGGTAGGCAAAAGTTTGAACTAAATGTGTAGCACCAAGCTCATAACTTTTAAGTTTTAAATATTTACGAGCAATACTTATATTAGGATAGGCTGTATTAGTATCTACATCAGCAATAAAGGTACAATTTTTTACCTCATTAGGGAGGGCTGTTTCAACATTATCAGCTAATGCTAATTCTTCATTAGAAATACAAGCACTAAGGCATAAAGATAGGGATGCAACAACTATAAGTGACATTTTTTTCATAAGATACCTTTTAACTCTAATTTATTTTTTAAGTATAGAACTAAAAATAAAAAAAATGCCATTCATTTTAGGATGGCATTTCATATATTTTATAGAGAAATAGATTATTTTCTTTGATTAAAATTATATAGAGCACCTAACATACCAGCATCATTTTGTCTTGATGCAAATGTAATTTTGGTTTTTTCAAATACAAGAGGTCTTAATTTTTCTTTTAATTTTGCTTCAATACGTGGTTTTAGATAGGCAGAGCGAGCCATAATACCACCACCTAAAATAATAACTTCAGGATTTTGGCAAGATACCACATTAGTTATACCATCAGTCAAGTGTTCAATTAAGTCATCAATAGCATCTATTGCTAATTGTTCACCTTTTTCTGCATTATCAAAAATTAAAACACCATTTACGTTTTTAACATCTAAATTTGCTTTTTTAGCATATAGATTTACTAAGTAGGTAGTAGATGCAAGACTATGTAAGATACCACCTGGTATAATCATATAAGCAACTTCACCTGCTGAATTTGATGCACCTGATACTAATTTGTCATGAACAATCATAGCACCACCAATAGATGTACCAATAGTCATACAGAAAA
Organism: Anaerobiospirillum sp.; assembly: GCA_029258325.1. Classification (GTDB taxonomy): domain Bacteria; phylum Pseudomonadota; class Gammaproteobacteria; order Enterobacterales; family Succinivibrionaceae; genus Anaerobiospirillum_A. The sequence continues at coordinate 69,251 of JARHZF010000097.1, forward strand.
CAGAGCTAGCTCCATGACCTGCACCTAACCATTTTTCACCTAAGGCTGCACAATTTACATCATTTTCAACAAAGCAAGGGAGATTAAAGTTTTCTTTTATTATTTCTTTATAATTTACACCAGTATATTGAGGAATAGCATCTTCAAGAGCATAAATAATTTCACAAGTTTCAGGATTTACCATACCAGCTGTTGATACAGCAACACCTAAAATATTGTCATTATATTTAGCAATATAGTTTTTACATATTTCAATAACTTTTGAAACGATACCAGGACCACCAAATTCTTTAGCCTCTGTAGGTCTTTGATCTTTTTCAATGAAATTACCATCAAAATCTGATACGCCAAATTTAATTGCTGTACCACCAATATCAATTAAAATACAAAGATTTTTATTCATACAATTGATCTCGTTTCAAAAATTATTAATCAAAAAATAGCAGGTATTATACCTGCTATTTGATTAGAATGTTAATCTTAGATTACTTAACGTATGTTGAGCCTTCATCTGCTGTAAATACATTACCAGTCATTGAAGCTTGAATCTTAGATACGATAATACCAACAACTGTTGTTACTACAATAGCGATGATTGAGTATGCCCAGAAGTGGATTGAAGTAATTTGGTACTTACAAATTAGAGTTACAACAGTAGCAGCAATAAAGCCTACAAAAGCACCTAATTCAGTTGTATGTTTAGTAAATGCACCCATTACGAACATACCAGCAAGAGCACCTAGAGCTAAGCCTAAGAATGAGTTGAAGAACTCATATGCTGAACGAATGTCTGATTTTGCAAGAACCATAGCAACGATGATTGCGAATACACCAACACCTAATGATACGTATTGAGCGATCTTTGTTTGTCTCTCATGTGTCATATCTGGAGTGATCTTAGCTTGAATATCTAAAACCCATGATGTTGCAACTGAGTTAATACCAGTTGATAGTGTTGATTGTGATGCTGCATATAGAGCTGCAAGTAGGATACCAGTAACACCAACAGGTAACTCATAAGTAATAAAGTATGCAAATACTTGGTCTTGTGAGTGTTTGAATGTTTCTGTGATTAATTCTGGATTTTGCTTATAGAAAATGTATAAGCCAGTACCTACTAAGTAGAAGATAGAAGCACAAACTAATGATAGAACACCGTTACCAATAGTCATCTTGTTTAATTGTTTTACATCAGTTGTAGTTGTAAAACGTTGAACAATATCTTGTGATGATACATATGAACAGAATGTTGTCATACCACCACCGAAGATTGTTAAGAAGATTGATACGCCAAATAGGTTAGACCAATTAATGAAGTCTTCGCCATTTGCAAGGAAACGATTACCTGTTGTTAAAGCTTCAGTTACGTCGCCAAGACCATTGTTTAGACGGAAGATTAAGTAAATTAATGTTAAACCTATACCACCGATTAAGATAACACCTTGGATAAAGTCAGTCCATAGAACAGCTTTTAGACCACCAGTGTATGAGTAAACGATAGCAATAGCACCCATACCTATAATTAGAACGTTAACATCAATGTCTGTAAGTCTTGCTAAAACTAAGCAAGGTAGGTACATAACGATTGACATACGACCTAATTGGAAGATAACGAACATTAATGCACCTAAAACACGAAGTTTTGCAGAGTGATAACGTTTCTCTAAATAGTGATATGCTGTGTCAATTTGTAGATTTGCATATACAGGTAAGAAGAATTTGATAGTTAGAGGAATTGCTACTAACATACCTAATTGAGCAAACCATAGTAACCAAGTACCACCGTATGAGTTACCTGCAAGTGCTAGGAATGAAATAGGGGATAGTAAAGTAGCGAAAATTGATACAGCGGTTACCCACCAAGGTATAGAACCGTCACCTTTGAAGAATTCTTTACCTTTCATCTCCTTCTTTGAGAAGTAGAAACCTGCAAGTAGCACACCGATCATATAAACAACTAGAACAGTTGTATCAATCCATGTAAAGCCATGTAAATTATCAAACATCTTAACTCCTAATAACAATACATTGTAAAATGTCCCTAGAAAATCTAGGGACAATGTTATTTTATAAATTAATTGAAGTATTTCTTATAAATTTCTTTAGCGCCTGCAATCATTTCAGGTGTGTATGCACCCATTGGCTTGCGGCAACAACCAGCTTCAACACCAGCTTCTTGTAAACAGATCTTTAATGTGCCATATAGACCATTCTTTAGAACATCTGTAATGAAGTCATTAGTTACGTGTTGAACTTCTAAAGCTTCCTTGATCTTGCCTTCTTTAGCTAATTCAAAGATTTGACGTGCACGAACACCGTTTACGTTGAATGTTGAACCGATAGCACCGTCAACACCTAGAACAGTTGCAGGTAGCATCATTTCGTCAAAGCCAGCATATAAAGCGTGGTTAGGGAATGCTTTACGGAAACGCTCTAATAAGTAGAAGTCACCTGCTGTGAACTTAACGCCAGTAATTTTTTCATTTGCAAATAATTCTGCAAATTGTTCAATTGAAATGTTTACACCAGTTAAGAAAGGAATGAAGTAAACGATCATTTGATTATCTACGCCATTGATAATGGTATTGTAGTAATCTTTGATTTCATTGAATGAGAACTTGTAGTAGAAAGGTGTAACTGCTGATAATGAGTCATAACCTAGGTCTGTTGCATATTTTGCAAGTTCAACAGACTCATTAATGTTTAATGAACCAACTTGTGCAATTAACTTAATTTGGTCTTTAGCTTCATCTTTAACAATTGAGAAGATTTCTTTTTTCTCATCAGTGCCAAGCATGAAGTTTTCACCTGTTGAACCACCAACATATAAACCATCAACCTTATTAACATCAATGTTGTGACGAACTAATTGACGAACGCCTTTTTCATTGATTTTGCCATTCTCATCAAATGAAGTTAAAAGAGCTGAAAAAATACCTGTTAGTTTTGGATATGCCATTTTTAAATACTCCAAGTTAAGTTTAGTTTGGTAAAGCGTCTATAAATGTTTTGCCTATTACTTGAGGGCGAGTGATTGCAGAACCTACAATAACACCATATGCACCAACTTCATAAGCTATTTTTAAATCAGCAGGGGTATTGATTCTACCTTCTGCAAAAACTGGTATGCTTAATCTATCAACTAAGCGTGCAACAAGACCATAATCTGGGCCTTTTAATTTAGGACTATATGGTGTGTATCCAGATAAGGTTGTTGATACTGCATCAAAACCAATCTTTTCTGCATTAATACCTTCTTCATCATTTGAGATATCTGCAAGAGATAAAACACCAGCTGCTTTAATTTGAGCAACAAGATCTTCTAGTTTCTCGCCATTAGGTCTGTTACGTAAAGTAGCATCAAGAGCGATGATTTCACAACCACAATCAATAAGAGCTTTAACTTCTTTATGAGTTGGAGTTATATAAATATCTGAGTCATCATAATTTTGTTTAATTAAGCCAATAACAGGAAGACCTGTTACTTTTTTAATTTCAACAATATCATCAACTGATTGACAACGAATTGCAACTGCACCTACTTGTTTAGCAGCAAGAGCCATACGACCCATGATAAAAGGGCTATGTAAAGGCTCATCTGGTAGTGCTTGGCAAGAAATAATTAACTTATTTTTAAATTGCTCAAACATTTTAATCCTCATTAGTTTTTAATTTCATTATTAACATTATAAGAATATTTATAAAAAAAAATGTGACATAGTTACATATTTATGAAAAATTATTACATATTTTTTTTAATTTATGAAAAAAATGAAAAATTGCAACATTTTTATAAAAATTAAGATTTTAGCTAAAAAATACTATTTTTTTAGTAAAAATATTTTTATAAAAACACAAAAAATTAAGAAAAATTTATATTAAATTGAAGAGAGTTAGTATAGGCTAACTCTTAGAGATAATAGATATTAAGTAAAAAGAATTTTTTTAAGTAAAATATAAACGTCATAAAGTAAATCATATAAAACTTAAACAATAGATAAAATATGAATTTATGAAAATAAATTACATAATATTTTCATAAATAAAAAAAAGCACGCCTTAAGACGTGCTTTCCTATTATATATACCTAAAAATAAAGGACATATGATTATGCTTGAATTAAATTAGAATGTATAAGTAACACCTACACGAACACGAGTTTGACGATCATCTGAATCGCCTTTAACACCAATGTTACCAACTTCTACATATGGTCTCCATTGACCAATCTTATAGCCTACTGCTACATTGTGCTCGAAGTTGTAATCTTTGTTATCAAATAGCTTACGTTCTACAGTTTTAGCTTGGTTATCCCAATCAGATAATGACTTTATATAAGTGAAGTTATAGTTGATACCAAGATTACCATAGTTATAACCTAACCATGCATCAACACGACCATTTTTCTTATCAGCATCATCTTTATACTCACCACCATCAATACGTACATAGTCATAACGTAGACGTAATGCTGTCCATAGACCAAAATCAGTATTGTAATTTACTCTGAAATATGGTTTGTAAGCTGTTTGTTTAGATGTAGATTCCATAACAAAGCCAGGTTGTAGAGAGAAACCAGTGCCTTCAATTGGCATCTTATAACCTACATCAAATTCTGTAGCATTTGTTACAGGATCACCAATGTGACCATTTTTATTGCCACTATCACCATCTGAAGCATTGTGAGCAAAAGATGAGTCAGCTGAGAAGTACATGCCATTATCAAAACCAGCAATGATAGCTAGACGGTCATAGTTATCACCTACTTTATCTTTGTAGTCATGACGCCAGTCCATTGACCATGTAGCTGCCATAGCAGATGCACTAACTGTTAAAGCAGTAAAAGCTAAAACACTAGCTGCAATTTTAGATAATTTCATAAAAAGCTCCAAAAAATATAACTATATCAATTAATAAAAAGAAAATTTGATAAAAATGGGGAGTTTTCTTACCCCATTTCTATTTTAAATTATAGGTATTCAGTAACTAACTTACCGTCAACATATTTTAAAGTAACAACTTTACTTGTTGCTTGACCACCAGTTGTCTCACCACCAACAAGAACAACTTCATCGCCGTTTTGAATTGCTACAGCTGCAGCAACTGGTTGTGGTAATTTACCAACTTCAAGCCATTTGCCATCAACATAAGCATAAATTTCATCACGCCATGTCTTAGTCTTGCCTTCATGAGCAAAGTTCTTGTGATCAACATCATAAGCCATTGTTGAACCTGGGAAGTTTGCACCACCACCAACTAAAACAGTACCATTTGATACGCCAGCAAAGCCTTGTGCAATACCTTCTTGAACTTTATCAGTCTTAGGTGCAATTAATGCTGGAACATCAGAGAATACTAAACCATAGTTCTCAACTTTAAATTGAGTTGCTTTGTCAGTACGTAGACCTGGTTTTCTTTCACCACCAACTACAAATACTTGACCATCATTTACAGTAATTGCTGCACCTGCAGTACCACCCATAGGGTTATTACCTAGGTTGTACCATAGATTTGTTGCTGGTTCATAACCCATAACTTTCTCATTGAAGAAGTAGTCTTGAGTCTTTTTGCCCATGTAGTCAGCATTTACTTTATCTAACTCTTTTTTGTTCTTAGCTTCACGCTCAATGTCCTCAAAGTAACCATCAAAGATTGCTTTGTTTACAGAACCTACAGTTACAATCATCTTACCATCAACTGTAGTCATTGAGTGACCTGCTAAACCTAAAGGTGCTCTTGTATTAATCTTAGTCCATTTATTTGTTTGAGGATCATAAGAATATACTTCGTTTAAAACACTGATACGTGATGCACTTGGGGTTGCTTTACCAATACCACCAATTACATAGATCTTGCCATCAATTACTGTAGCTTGTGATTGATCTCTTACTGTACCTGGGAATTTTGCTACCTTTTTCCATTTTGGTTGTTGTGCTTTAGTATCAATAGCATACCAATCTTGACCTGCAGTACCTAGACCGATATAAATTTGATTACCAACCATAGCACCTGTACCTTGCTTAAATGGAACAGGAGTATCTGGAAGTGTTACTGCCATTGCTGAACCTGCGAATAATAGGGTAGCTAAACTTAAAGCAACTTTATTTAACATTGTATTTCTCCACCGACAATTCATAAAATCCAAAATTACTTTTTCCTGATTAAGTAACTTTTTTTCAAAATATTAAATTATGAAATAAAATTTTACAAATACTCTTTACTTATTTTGTGATATTAATCTCAATAAAAATTTATTTAAAAGCCGTATTTATCTATATTAAGTTATCTTAAAATGTGATTAAAAGCTTGTTATAAAAATGTTATTTATTTTCATAATTATTTTTTTTATAAAAAAAGATTTTTATGAATATTTTGTTCACACAGTTATTCTTATTGTGCTTTTATTATAAAAAGTTATACAAAAATTACTATTTTATAATACGTATATCACGTTTATTATATGGTTTTTAGTATAAAAGATAATTTTGTGGTAAATTGAAAAAGTGTATAAAAAATGTGGATTTATTATGAAAAATTCAATTAATGCAAAAGGTAAAATCTTTAAGACATTGCAACATATAGTTGATCAAATGCCAAAAGCTATGCAAAAAATAGCCAATTATATTTTAGAAAACCCAACGGAGGCTGTTAACTTAAATATAAGCGAACTATCAAAAAATGCAGATGTAGGTGAGGCTACAGTAATTAGATTTATTAAAAATTTAGGTTTCCCTGGATTCCAAGAATTTAAAATGAATCTAGCTATTGAGGTTAATAATTTATTTAATCTTGAAGATTTTATTATTGAATCTCAAATTTCAGATAAAGATCCACCAAATATTGTTGGTAAAAAGATATTAAATACATTAAGTGCAGCTTTATGTGAAAATATTGAGTTTTTAAATAATGATGATATTAATAATCTAGCTGCAGAAATAATTAGAGCTAAAAAAGTTTTAATTGTAGGTATGGGTACATCTGGTTTAAGTGCTCAATATCTTAAAAATAAATTATCAAGAATTGGTTTTAATGCTATGTTTGAGGTAAGTACGCATTATATGTATACATCAGCCTCTTTACTTGAAAAAGGTGATATTCTTATATCCATATCATATAAATCAAGTTCTTATGAAAGTGTAAAGGCACTTGAGATTGCAAAAGAGGCAGGAGCTACTACAGCTTTACTAACTCACTTTATTAATTCACCTGTTACTGATTTATGTGATTATGTTTTCTATACAGGAAATAATGAAGGAGCAATGCAATCTGACTCTCTTGCTACTATTGCAACACAATTACATATATTAGAAATTTTATATACAAAGGTTGTACAGTTAGAACCAGCTAAAGCTGAAAAAGTTAAAAGAATGACTTTAAATGCTTTAGAAAAATTGAAATGATAAAAAGATAATCCCAATTTTTAAGCAAAGTTAAATTGGGATTTTTTTTATTTCTTATAGTTTTTTATAATTACCTCAGGAACAAATCCTCTTTTATCCCCTTTGCAATTAATCATGCGTGTAGCTCTAATAATATCTACATAAAAGTTATCATCTTTATATATATTTTCAATATAAGAAGTAAGTGCATTAGATTGCATAAACTTTACATTACGTCTATGTAATATCTTACAAATATCTTTTAATTCCTTTTGATTTTTAGTGGAAAATTGATATTTTGTATAAGATACAAAAGATGATTTATTTTCCTTATCATAAGGTGGATCTAAATATACAAAATGAGATTCATTTAGATTACGCAAAGTTTTTTTATAATCTTGACACAATATTTTTATATCATTTTTATTAAAAAATTCTGCACAAGCAAGTAATTTAGCTTCTTGTAAAAAAATTCTTTTTTCATCTTTGCAATAAGGTGTATTAAAAAATCCTTTTTTATTCACTCTATACAATCCATTAAAGCAGGTTTTATTTAGATATAAAGTACGAGCTGCTTTTTGAATATTAGTATAAGAATCAAAAATTTTAGGATCTTTTTTAGGTAAATCTCGTAAGTAATAAAAGATGCTTTCTGTATTTTCAAGTTGTTTTAATTCACAGATTAAAGCATCTACATTAGATTGAATAACCTTATAAAGTAAGATTAAATCTTCATTTATATCATTAATTATAGCTTTTTTAGGTTGTAGTGAAAAAAGTAAAGCACCACCACCAAAGAAAGGTTCTACATAGGTTTTCTCTGAAATATCATTAGGTAATCTTTCTAATAGCATAGGGAGTAGTTGTCTTTTACCACCTACCCATTTCACTACAGGAGATAACTTATTTTTCATAAAAATAAAACCTATTGGTTATAACTTGGATAACAGCCTAAAATCTTTAAAAATCCAGTATGATTTTTAATGTTTGTAATTATATTTTGCATGACTGTACTTTGTAAATTGCTTTGAATATCAGCAAAGAAAATTTCTTCCCAAACATTAGAATTAGGGTTTTCAAAAGGTCTTGAATGAAGTTTAGTTAAGTTTATATTATTTTTACTAAATTCATTTAACACAGCAATTAAAGAGCCTGGAGTATATTTATTAGTTGTAAATATAATAGAGGTTTTTGCATCTATAAATTCAGGTACATTTATATATGTCATTGATAATAATATAAAACGTGTGAAGTTATTTTTATTATTAGCAATATAAGATGCAACAGGATTTAAATTATAAAAAACACCTGCATTAAGTGAAGCAATAGCAACACAAGACTTATCTTTTTTCTTAGATACTATTTCCATAGCTTCAGATGAAGCTTTGGTGTAAATTATTTTTGCATGGCTTAAATGTTCTTTTATAAATTGAGAACATTGTAATATTGGTTGAGGGTGTGAGTATATTTCTTTAATCTCACTAAAATCTATTTTAGATTCTGTAGATAAGATAGAGTGATCTATTGGATATTGTAATTCACCTACAATATGAGCCTTAGTATGAGATAAAACATCTAAGACTTCATTTATAGATCCAGAACTTGTATTTTCAATAGGTAGCACACCAAATTCACATATATGATTTTCTACAAGATCTACAATTTCCTGAAAAGAGTTAACTCCTTTTTTAGTAATATTACCAGCATAAGAGTCTAAGAATTTTTGAGCTGCAAGATGTGAGTAGCTACCAAGAGTGCCAAGAAAAGCTACAGAAGTATCACGCACAAATTCCTTATCATTTATTTTATCTATGATATAGCTTTGTTCAGTTGCAACAGTGTGAGCCATAATAGTTTTATACATATCACTTATTAAAATAGGTGATATATCTAAATCTATAGCTTTTTGCATAAGTGTATTTATTTTTTCACTTTCTCTTTTTTTATCTAAAATTGATTGATTATTACTTAATTTAATTTTAGCTATATTTATAGCAACGTCTTTTCTTCTTTTTAAAAGATTTAATATTTCACTGTCAATAGCATCAATAGCATCACGGCATTCAATTAATGTTTTCATAAAAGATTTATCTCAAAAAAAATAAGCGAACAATTGTTCGCTTATTGTAATAAATTTTTTAACTTAATTCACTCTTATTCACGTTTTGATAAAAGACGTAGAATTTCTACATATAACCAACAAATAGTTACAAGTAAAGAGAATGCATTATAGTATTCAAAGTATTTAGGTAAACCTTGTTCTACAGCAGATTGAATACTATCAAAATCTAGGATTAATGATAAAGCTGCAACTGTACATACTATTAAAGAAACAGCAATAGATAAAGGACCTGAATCTGGTAGTAATGTTATGTGGAATAAGTGAAGAACAAAATTTAAAAGATATAAAATAGCAATACCTGCTATTGCACCTGTAATTACAGCTCTAAATTTAGCTGTTGGTACAATAATTTTAAATTTCCATAAGAAAAGCATTGCTATAACAACTGTAAATGTTGAAATAACAGCTGTAGATACTATACCTGGATATTTAAATTCAAATAAAGCAGATAACATACCTAGGGCTATGCCTTCAAATACAGAATAAATTGGTGCAGTAATTGGAGATAAGTTAGGTTTAAAAGTAGTAACAAGACCTAAAATAAAAGCAACAATTAAAGCTCCATACATTGGAACTTTAGGGAAAGTTCCTGTTTCAAATACTGAATTTATTGAGTATACCAAAGAAAAATAGCCAACAACAAAAGTAAGAGCAACTAATAAAAGTGCTTTAGTTGTTGTACCACTAAGTGTAGCAACGCCATCTGTTCCACCAAAGTTTACTTGACCTGAATATTTTTCAAGTGTTCCTAAAGTTGGATTTGAAGTTTGCATTATCTAACTCCTAACATCACAAAACAACAATTGAATGTAATAAAAATTACATTCAATTTTTAACTTATGATTAATTTTATCTATTATTAATGTTTTAATCAATAAAGTAATTTTTGTCGCAATTATCCATTATTCTATATAGATATTCGCGTAAATGTTCAAGATGCTCTTCCATAATAGAACCTGCTTTCTCTGCATTTCTTTCTTTTAGAGCTTCTAATAATGCAATATGATCATCTACAATTTCTTCTTTTAAGATAACATTTGAGCCAATAAGAAGATATCTAACTCTATCAAGGCAACCTTTTAGATTTAAGATAATATTCCAAGCTTTCTCATATTGTGAAATTGCAATTATATGTTTATGAAATTCATCATCATATAAAAACTTATTGATGCAATTACCTTCGTTAAAAGCTTCACGTTGTTTTTTTATAATTTCTTCTAGAATTTCTATATCTTTATCTGTAATTTTTTTACATGTTTCTTTTAAGATTGCTTTTTCAAGAGCAGATCTAATAGTAATAGATTCATCAACCTCTTTTTTAGAGATCTTCTTTACTTTAGTATATTTTTTAGGATTAACTTCAACAAAGTTATTAGCAGCAAGTTTAATTAATGCCTCACGTACAGGTTGTCTTGAAACATTAAAATGTTTTGCAACTTCATTTTCTGTTAAAGTTGAATCAGGTTCTAATTTACATTCAATAATAGCATTTTTTAATAGCTCATATATTTGAATATAAATAGGAATATCTTTATTCTCTGAAAAATCACATTGATTTAAAACAAACACATTCATAATAAGCCACGTTGATTATTTATTAAATTTAACTAAATGTCCCTTTTATAAAAAGATATTAGACACAATGTAGTAACATGAATTTTATTCATAAAAAAAAACAAAAATCACATCATTTTGCTTTAAAAAAAATGTCATTTTTGTTTACGTCTATATATTACTGCACAAAGCTTAAATTATATTGTAAAAAATTCATAAAATAATAAAAAATCTCAAAATGAAAAAAATTACATGCTCTTGATAGGCTAGTTGAAATTAAAAAATTAATATGTATTGTTTAATATATTTTTGATAAGGAAAAATTATAATTTTTTTGTATTTATAAATTACTTTTTCATCTTAATTAAATATTTTAAAAAATTTCTATCAATATTAATAGAATATCATATACATAAATTTAATTAAAGAATATTCTTTCATATATTCTTCTATATTTAGAGCATTTTATTTTACTTATATTATACTTACTAAAAATAATAATTCATTTATAAATTTTATTTATAAAATAAAACTAAAATTATTATCATATATAAGTATATTCTAATGTTGATAATATTACTTATATAGTAATATTAATTAAATTACTAAAAAACTAGTAGAAGCTATAAGTTAATTTATAAAAGAAAGCAAACTAAATTTATATCTTATACAATACAAGCTTATATCTTTTTAAAATTAGTGTTTTTCTTTTTTTATTGTTTAATTTTTTAGATTTAAAGAATTTAGTTTAAAATAGATAATACTTTGTAAGTAATTTGTTTTGTATAAGAATAAAGAGAGGCCATATTGTATGGTACAAAATAAAAGTTTTGTTTTAAGTAAAAGATTTTTAAAAAATATATTCTATGTTGTGCTTTTATCACCTCTTTGCTCTTTTGCAAATATAAATAGCAACGACTCTGTTTATTCAAATTTAAATTCACAGACTCAAATGCTAATACCTGATGAAGTAGAAAATACAAGAGCAAAATCTCAAGATAAAGAGGATGTTTTATCTTTTGAAGAGCCAAATTTTGTAAAAAATCCTTTTTTAGATGTAAAAAAATTAGCAAGCGAAATTTTAAGTAAAAATAATATTAATTTTGATGTAGGCTTTATTGATATTGTAGAAGATGGTGAATTAACAAAAACATCTCCTCAAATTGTAAGAGTTAATAATGAAGCTGATAATGATTATTTTGACTTTAAAGTATATAGAACAGAGCAAGAAGATATTATTGAGTTTTACGATGTTAAAACAAGAGAGCTCAATAAAGAACAAAATTATCTTATGCAATTTTTAGAGGGTGTTTATTTACCTATTTTTGAGTCTAGTACTTTAGATAACAGTAGATATATTGTTATGAAGTTAAGTACAGAAAATAAATTCTATATACAAGGATCTAGTCAATATTTATTAAAGTTTATTTCTACAACAGATGATTTATCTAAAGCTAAATTTCTTTTAAATAATGAAATATTAACTATATCTTTTAATGCTTATACAAATGCAATTCAAATTAATGATACAGAGGTTAAAAAAGTATCAGCTGTTAATGATATTTTGATGGGTGTGCTTACTATGCCTTATGTACGTATTCCAAATTTTAATGCTGTAAAGCAAACTAAAGAGCATCAAATAATAATGTCATCACAAGATGAGAACATCTATATAAAGGCTACAAATTTACAAGATCAAAAAGAACTTTGTTCTTTTGACTTAAATCTTTGCTATGGTGAAAGCGAATTATATTGTCCTATATATACTCTTTTAAGTGAAAAAAATAAGGATATACCAATTATTGTTATAAAAGAGCATGAAAGTAAAAAAGGTGTTAATGTTTTTAGAGTAAATAGTAAACAAAATATTTGTAAAGATAAGGTAGATCCAACAGGATTTTACTTCTACTTTAAAGAGTAGGGATTTTAATATTTACTAAAGTAGTTCATGTGAACTAATAAAAAACAAATAGAGTAAATAAAAATATTTTTATTTACTCTTATACTTTGTTGTAAATAATCTTAATACTTGTGATTTTTGTGCTGTTACTTAAAACAACATAGTGATATCTTGTGCAGAAACTAAATCTTACATAAACTCAAATTGTTTTTTTTAAGTTAAATTAAAAATAACCTTAGAAATAAAGATATAAAGATTACTTATCTGAAATTAAACATATTTAATGATAAAAATAAGCAAAATTTAAAAAAAATACACTTTATTTTCAAAGAAATAAATATTTTGTTGAAAAAGTAAACTTTTGTTTTATAGACATAATCTACTTTTTACTGCTAGAATTTTTCTCGTTTATTTAGTATTTTTATTGGATAATTTATGTGTATTAAATACAATATGTTGCTTAAATTTATATATTTTTTATTATTATTTTCTTTTTATAAAATAGCAAATGCACACGATTTTGATAAACATAATGTTTTTTCAATAAATAAGCAAAATACATCTAAATCTATAGTTCTTATTGATAGTAACACAACAAAATTAGATTTAAATAAAGATAGCATTATAAATACAGCTCCTGATGTAGGTTTACTAAATATAGATGTAATTAAAGGATCCTCTCAAAAAAAAGCAGTTTTTGGAAATAAACTTGCAACACAAAATACACATATTTATTTAAATGATGATATAAAAACCTCAAATCTTTTAGTTCAAGCATCAGATAATTTTGATACAACTCTTACTATTACACATCCCAATCAATATATAGTCATTCAAAATAGTAAAAAAAGCTTTAATTTACTAAATGTAAGGGGTTCAAAAGATCATAAAGCTACTTTAAATATTAATGGTATATTAAAATTAAATGCAGAGCATAAAGGTGATGATCATAGAATAACAACAATAAATGGTGGAGATAAGGATGCTATAGAAAATTCAATTATTAATGTTAATGGCATTTTTTATGTAGAACCTGAAAATTTTAAAAATGATCCTGTTAATTTCCATAAAAGAAATCACTCTCAATTTAAGGATTTAACTTTAAATTTAAATGCAAATTCAAGATATTATTCTGCTAGTTTTACTTTAGTTAATAGCAATGCTTTTTTTAAAAGAAAATCTTCTTTATTTGTGAGTTCATTAAATCTTTGGGGTAAAAGCTCTTTTTATGGGCAAGGTGGTAATGGTTATTCTTATTATTTTACTATAGCTGATGATAGTAAAATGGAAATGTCATCTGGATCTTTTATGGCAGAAAGTCCTACACATGTGAGTAAAGTTTTTGGATTATTAGATATAAAATCAAATGCTCATGTAGGTGTAAATAGCACTTTAAATATAGAAAAAGATGGCGTTGTAATAACAGATAAAGTACATGACACTCACGATCCTAAGAATTATGAAGATTTAAATCTTTTTTATAAAGGTAATATTATTAAGTTAAAAGCAGATGGTCATCTTGCTTTACGAGAAGATACTAGCTTAAATTATTTAAGAGATTATGTAGAGTCAGACTATTATGGCATTATTGCTATAGACAATATTGGTTTTTTAGACACTAATGGCTATAGTGTTGAAAAAGCTACAGCTATTGCTGAAAAGTTCAATTTAAATTCAACTACACAAGAATACAATATATATGATACACATTTAATTACTTTACAAGGTTTTACTGATAATGTAGATATAACAAAACCAATTATTGCTAAAAGTGCATCTATAACTCTAGGTTTAAAAGATTTTACTAAAGATTATCAATATGATTTTTATAAAGATGTAGATCAAGGTGGTTCTATTAACAATAAACTAATTGCAGATATTGGTGGTATTACTATTCAAAATGGAAGTTGGAATTTAAAAGATGTTGAGCTTAGAGATAATAGCATTTTTGATGTTATGGGTGGTGAAACTACTATTCATAATTTAAAATTTGCAAATAACTCTTCTTTTTCTGTCTATGATGGTTTAGTTAAAATTCCAAATAAAAATTCCATAACTTTTGAAAACAAAGATCAAAAAGATAATCTAAAAATAATTGGTGGTCATGTTATTGGTGACTATTATAATTTTGTTCAGGGAACAGAACAAAGTAATGATTTAAAACTTAAAAATTTTATTAATAAAGATTCTATTGATGGACATTTAACCTTAGATAAAGGTCAAGAATATTACACTTTAGAAGAGCTTAGAATTTTAAATAAAAATACTGATTTATTAGTAAATATTTTAGGCAAGATTAAAGATTTAGATCCTAATAATCCAGATCCCAATTATTTTCCAATAAGAAATCAAAGTATTTTAGATAATTCTATTGGTGGTATGATTTGGAATTATATAGATGAGACTGCAGAGCCTGAAAATACTAGAACAGATTTTATTGTTGGTAAAAATGTTCTAGGTGGTGGTGCTCAAAAGCTTGGTATTAAGAAAGTAATCTTACAAGATCATAAACTTGTTGTAGGAGATAAAAAAGGTGCTAAATCTATTCTTGAAGTAGCAGAAGATATTGTAAGAGTAAATAATGGTAAGGAGCATGATATTGTCATTGATTATGATAGTAAGCTTACTCTTTATCACTTTGCAAATCCTTATAATAGCAATAACTATACGGTAGATAGTTCAATTGTAGGTGGAGAGCATAAAGGTCTTTTAGAGGTTAAAGGTAACTATACTGTAACTAAAAATATAGGCGATGCTAAAGGTCATTTAAATTTAAGTATTTTTAAGGGAAACTTAATAGCTAATAAAGATATAGATATAGATAAACTTGAAGTTTTAGGTTCTTTAAACTTAAAAGGTTCTTTATCTACAAAAGAGAGGGCTATATTTTATTTTGGTGATAGTAATATAAAAGAGATTAAGTCTATAGAAAATGGTTTTTATATAGATGCAGATTTAAAACAGATACAAGATCAGGATAAAAAGAAACAATATACTGAAGCTCTTGTTAATAGTAATAAAGATGGGTATATATCTTTAAATGTAGAGACGCTTACAACTAATAAAAATAAAGATGCTTATTTTGATATAAGTGGATCTTTAGATAATGATATTAAAAGTTTATTACATATTCAAAATATAGAAGATGGACATAATGGTGTAAATACTTTCTTTGTTGACAATTTAGGTAATTTAAGTCTTGGTAATTTGCATAAAGACAATATAAAAGAAATACATAAAGATGTAGAAAAACATATGCAAAGTCAGTATAAAATTGATAATTGGAATGCCTCAAACATTGTTGCTATAAGTAAGTTTAATAATGGTTCTAAATTAAATTTAGCTCAAAATAATTTACATTTAGGTAGCAAAAATAGTTCTATTAAAGGTTTATATGTTGGCAAAAATTCTTTGCTTATAACTGACTTTACAGATGTAAAAGAGCATGAATCTTTAATTAATGGTTACAATAGTTCACATAAATTTGAAGATGGTGCTAGCATTTATATTCATGGTGTTAAGAATAAAAACTACAAAAAGTATATTTTAATTAGTGATACAGAGGATAAATCAGCAGGTATTAAAAATTATGATAAGGATACAAAAGAGGGTGTACATATTATATCTTCAAATAGACTTATAGATTTTTTTATAAAACAAGAAGAGAAAGATTTAGTATTAATACCTAAATACAATAGCAATAATCAAATCTTAGATCATGTAGATTCAAAGATTGCTAATATGATTATAAATAATGAAAATAATAAATTAATAGAATCTTTACTTGATAATGCTAATGGTCTTACAGATAAAGATGTTGCAATTAAGATTGAAGCTGCAGCTAAAGCATCTTTAATTTCAAATGCATATAGTGATGTTATTTATAATGCAAGAAAAAGTATGTCACTTGTATCAGACAGATTTAATAATACAATGTCTTTTTTAAAATTAGATATAGCAGATAGATTTTATAATTTATGGACAAATACTATGTATGAGCATAGTAAAGTTCATGGTTTAGAGAGTAGTACATTTAATTATGGTTTAAAGTCTAATTTAAAAGGTATTGTTATAGGTCTTGATACTACAAAAGACAATTTTACTAAAGGTGCTTATATAAGTTATGCACAAATTGATACACATAATACAGATGATTTTTTACATGTAAAGAAAGATAGTAATAATTTAGGTTTAGCTTATTATTTAAATTATGACCTTTATAATTATTCACTAGGAGCGATATTTTCATATCATACACAAGCAAATGATGTAGAGCATGATATAAGAATTGATAAGTTAAATGGTAGTTTTGAGGCAAATTCTATAAATGCAAGATTAAATTTAAGTTGTAAATATAACTTCGATAATTTTGCTTTAGATACATATGCAATTATGGATATAAACTATTTAATGGCAAAAGATTTAAGTCTAAAAATGCAAGATATAGAAGTTGTTAAAAATTATGCAGAAAATAAGTTGTTTTCATCAATAACATTAGGTACTAATATACTTTATAAAACAATATTTTTTAATAAAGATATAAATGTAGAACATAAGCTTGCTATAGAAAAGAATATAGGCAATACAAATATAGCTCAAACTATGTCTTTTACAGGTTCTGAACATTATGCAAAATTAGAGTCAAAAGTATTAGATGATATGCGATATACAGTAGGTACATCTCTTTATTATCATGAGAATAAACATGTATATAAGTTTACAGTAAGTGATACTTTCTCAAAGAATGTAAACAATATAGATATTATGTTTAATTACTCTTATGCTTTTTAAAAGATAAAGCCAATATATAGGCTTTATCTTTATTTTTTAATTAAGATTTTTTAGTCTTTGTGATGCTGTTACTTAAAACAACATAGTACTATCTTGTATAAAAACAACGTAAATATCACATAAACTTATTTTTTAATTAGTACATTTTTTGTCTTACATGAAGAGCAAAACCTGCTATTTCTTTATTTAGATAAGCTGTTACTAATTGACCTTTACCATTATAGAACATATAGTCTTCATTAAAGGTTACACCTTTTCTTTTAAGCATAGCCATAGCACGATTTAGATCTCTTGTATCTACACAAATATGACCTTTTTCACCTAAGAAAGGTTTTTTCATAATTTCAGTTAAATTGCCATTAAATATAGCCATTTCTGTTTCAAATGAAGAAGTATCAAAAAGATTAGTAAATTCTGCATTAATACTTTCTGCATTTTCTTTAGTATCTGCATTAATACCAATATGACCTATAGTAAAGTCAAAAATGCGTGACATTAATTTTTTACATTCTAAAGTAATAGCATTAAAATCTTTGTCATTTAGTAAGTTTAAAGAAGGTATAAATCTATCAGAGCAAGCTGCAACATTTTCAAGATCTAAATAATCAAGTATATTGTCATTATTAATGCCACCTGATGCTATAAAGTTAATTTGAGGGAAAGCCTCGCTTAATGATCTTAATGTTTTAATACCACCATATGTTTCAGCTAAGGAAAATTTAACTATTTTTAAACCAAAGGAAATAGCCTCTTCAATATCAGATAAAGAGGTACAACCTGGGCATACAGGAATATTATTTTCTACACAATAAGCTACAACTTCACGATTAAAACCTAAAGTAGTTATAAATTTAGCACCATTTTCTATTACTTCTTTAACTTCATCTACACTATGTACTGATCCTACACCTACTATAATGTTAGCTTCTTTAGATGTAATATTTTTAACACTATCTGTAGTTTTATCTTTAGAAAATATAATCTCCATAAGAGGGATATTACCTTTTATTAAAGATTGAGCTAAAGGTAGGGCATCATTTGTATCATCTATATGAACTAAAGGTAAAACACCATATGATGCTATTGTATTAAGAATATCATTATTCATATTTTTATCCCCTATAAGAATATATTTTTATAAAATTACTTAATCTATTAAGAGTATTTTAATCTTAACAATAAGAATTAATATAGATTGTATCTATCTATAACATAAGTTCTTTCTACTATTTTATAGATGAAGATATTGTTTAATAAACAAAAATAGTAATTGTAGTGCTTAAAACAAAATAGTTATTTCTTATGTAAAAACAACGTAAATATCACAAGAACTACAAAAATATCATCTATATTTATAGCATTTAAAGTTTTATTAATTATAAATCTATTTAGCACAAAGCTTATCTTAAGATGAGATCAAATAGCATTTTGAGTACAGATAAAACTAATCTATTAATTAAAAAGTGTAATTTTTTAATTTATATAAATATAGGTAAATAACTTCATATTATTTGTAAAAAAGATATTAGTCTTTCTTATGTATAAGATGGTAAATATCACATATACATAAAAAATGTGTAAAAGTTTATAATAAATGTGTTTTTTACTTTACAAAATGAAAACTTTGTTAAGTGTAAACTTCTTATCAACAAAATTTTAATTTTTACTAAAATGTATGCATAAATTTATAAAAGAAAAGTTTTCTCAATAGCTTATAAAAATAGAGTATAAAATATCCTTATATTAAAACATTACTTTTATTAAATAAACTAAAACACTTTTTTAAAAGATTTATAATTTTTCTTTTATATAAAAAACAAATTATATATACTCATAAACCTTATATACAAATATGTATAAAAGGATTGTATTAAATGAGATTAAACATTGTGCTTAAATTTTTTACACTTATAGTAGTATCTTTGTGTTTTCTAAGTGCTTGTGATAATACTAGAGAATTAAGAGCAGAGGTTATACGTATAGCCCACTCTCATACAAGAACACATCCTGTTCATCTTGGTGCTTTAGCTTTTAAAGAATATATAGAAGAAAAACTACCAAATAAATATAACATTGAAATTTATCCAAAAGAAAATATAGGATCTAATGAAAAGGTTTTAGAATTAGTAAAGCAAGGTTCTGTACAATTTTTGATAGTTTCATCAGTAAATCTTGAGTCATATGATAGATCTTTTGCTTTATTTTCCATACCTTATTTATTTGTAAATGAAAAAGCATTTGAGAGTTTTATAACAAATCCTATTATCATAAAGAAGCTTGGTGTTAATGTTGATAAAAATGGTTTTATTCCATTAACAGCTTTTTTTGCAGGTACTCGTAGTTTTTATTCAAAAACTCCTATATATAAAGTTGATGATTTGAAAGGCAAGAAGATTAGGGTACAAGCAGGTCCTTTTAACATAAGAATAATGCAAGCTTTTGGGGCTATTTCTATACCTATGAGTTTTAGTGATGTTTATAAAGCTTTAGAACAAAATCTTATTGATGGTGCTGCAAATAATGAGTTTGCTTTAGTAGATGAAGAGCATGGTAAATTTGCAAAATACTATTCTTATGATAAGCATCAAATGTGTCCTGATATGTTTATAGTTTGTTCTAAATTTATGGAAAATCTATCAAAAAAGGATAGACGTATTTTTGAAAAAGCAGCTCAAAAAGCTCAAGAAGTTGAGATTAAAGCTTTTCATAAAGGTGTGCATGAGGCAAAGACACATGCTTTAAGCTTAGGTGTTAAATTTATTGATGTAAATATTGATGAGTTTAAAGAAAAGGTTTTACCTTTACATAAAGAGATACTTTATGAACTACCTGAAATTAAAGATCTCTATGAGGAAGTGTTACGCTTTAATAAACATGAGCTTCAAAAAGAGCAAGCTCAAATTTAAATATAATGTGTGAACTTTAAAGTTCACACTTATTTTTAATTAAAGTAGAAAAACTTTTTATATTTTTATATTGTATTTATCTTCTTTATTTTCTCTTTGCATTAAAGATAAAGCTGCATCTTTACCACTTTTTCCATGTTCTAAAACTTCATAAAGTTCGCTACAAATAGGCATTTGTACTCCATAGATATTTGCAAGTTCAAAAATTTCTTTAGTAGAGCTAATACCTTCTACAACTTGACCTATTTCTTCTAAAGCTTCATCTACGCTATAACCTTGACCTAAAAGAAAGCCAAAACGTCTATTTCTTGATTGATTATCTGTACAAGTTAAAACAAGATCACCAAGACCTGACAATCCCATAAAACCTCTATCAGAAGCTCCAACTCTAAGACCTAGTCTTACCATTTCATTAAGACCACGAGTAATTAGTGCTGTTCTTGCATTAGCACCATAACCAAGACCATCTGACATACCTGTAGCTATAGCTATAACATTTTTGACAGCTCCACCTAATTGCAAAGATTTTAAATCTGAGCTTATATATAAGATAAAGTAGGATGTTTGCATAAGATTGCAAACTTCTTTTAAATAAGTTTTATCATTACCTGCAACAGCAATAGCAGTAGGTAGTCCTTGAGCTAGTTCTTTTGCAAAGGTAGGGCCTGAGAGGGCTGCAAATTTAATTTTAGAACCTAAGATTTCAACAATAGTATCGCTTAAAAATTGACCTTTATATTTATCAAGACCTTTAGTTGCATAAATAATATTTTGATCTTCTTTAATAATATCTTTTAGTTCGTTTAAAACTGTTCTAAAGGTATGAGATGGTATTACAAGTAGTATATTTTGACTACTTAAAACAGCTTCTTTAAAATCTGAGGTAATAGAGAGAGTATCTGGCAATTTTATATTAGGTAAATATTTTTCATTATAGCGACTTGCTTGCATGTTTAAGGCTTGTTCTTTATTACGAGCATATAATAAAACGTTTAAATTTTTATTAGCAACAGTCATAGCAAGAGCAGTACCGTAAGAGCCTGCACCAATTACTGCTAAAGAATGTGTATATTGCATAGGTTTATATCCTAAATTACAAATATATTTTTCAATTAGAAAAAGATGTTTATAAAAATCTTTTAAATAGATTTTTATTGTATTAAATAAAAGTAAAATCTTTATTAAAGATAATTAATCTTCTCAAGATAAAGACATTAGTTTTTATAAAAGGGATTAAATTTAAAGTTTTGCTATAAATATAGTCAAATTCTTGTAAGATTATTTTTTTGACAAAGAAAAGAAAAAGAATGCGTCAAAAAAAAATATAAAAATATTGAATAAAAAAGAGTAAATTTATAGATAAAAAGAAAGAAAAAGTTAAGTAAAAAATTTTAAAAATCAAGAAGTTATTTAATGGTTTTAATTTATTTTTTAAATATGGCATATAAGTTGATATAAGGCTTATATAAATAAAAAAGCCTTATGTTTATAAGCTTTTTTATACAAGAATTTATTATTACTAAATCTCAGGAGAGAATTGTCATGTCTATTAGCTTTGATAAAGTATTTGGCATTCATCAACATACTATGCGTGTCAGAAATGAGAGAGCTGAAGTTATTGCAGGTAATCTTGCAAATGCAGATACTCCAGGCTTTAAGGCAAGAGATATTGACTTTAATGAAGCATTAATTCAGCAAGCTAAGTTATTAGAAGAAGATCCATCTCCAGTTAAGATGGTAAAGACTTCAAGTGCTCATATGGATATAAAAGATCTACAAAGAGATCCTGAATTAATCATGAAATATAGATTACCATACCAAGCAGATACAGGTAATGGTAATACAGTTGAAGTTTCAACAGAAAGAATGAATTACACAAGTAATAGCATTGAATATCAAGCAACAATGAAATTTTTAAATGGCAGAATTTCAAAACTTATGGCTGCTTTAAAAACTGGTGCTTAATGTAGAGGTATAAAATGAGTGTATTTAGAATTTTAGATATTGCAGGTACTGCAATGAATGCTCAGTCTGTAAGACTAAACGCAACAGCTTCAAACTTAGCTAATGCAGAGTCAGTAAGTTCATCAGTTGAGCAAACCTACAAAGCACGCAGACCTCTTTTTGCTGCTGCAATGGATGAGGCTTTAGAGTATCAAAAGAATACAGGTGAAAAAGTAGATCCTGTTACAGGTGAGCCTTATGGTGTTGGTGTTAATTTAATGGGTGTTGTTGAATCAGATGCACCTGCAATTGCTGAGTACAATCCAGATCATCCACTTGCAAATGAAGACGGTTATATTTATCGCCCAAATGTAAATCCTGTAGAAGAGATGGCAGATATGATGAATGCCTCACGCTCATATCATACAGCAGTTCAAATTGCTGATTCTGCTAAGAGCATGCTTTTACAAACATTACGCTTAGGCGAACAATAATAAGAATTTATAATTATATTTATAAAAAAAGTTTAAATTTCACTTAACTTTTTAGCATGTCAATACATTGTTGACATGCCTTTTTTTTTTATTATTATCTCTAAAAGAGATTTAAATCTATTTTAGAGCATCTAATTTTAAAAATAAATAAGTTTTTTTATTTAGTTTATAGAGTGATTTTTACCAAGGGTAAAGAAGTTAGAACCTGCTACATAGTGTATAGTTTTAAGACCCTCATTAATATCTTTATCAATAATAAAGTGAGAACCATCAAAAACTCTTTTATCTGCATAAGCTTCAACACAAACACCTGCAAAAAGGTCATAATTTTCTTGCATATGTTTATCTTTAATTTTCTTAAAGACAATATAGCCAATACAACCTTTTAGCATTGGCATTTTATAATTATCTAAATAAAATAATTTATCTTTAACATTCTCTAATTTATCCTTATCATCATTTTGAGATATAGAACCAAAATAAAGAACATCTTTTGCTACCTTAAGACAAGGAATCATAAGTGCAAAATAATCATCCTCATCCATAAGCTTATAAGTAAAATGAGATTTATCTATAACAACAGTAGCTTTAGTTGGGGCTAAATCAAGAGCACAAGCCCAAGCTGCTGCCATTATATTTTCTTTATTATCATGCTCTGCTGAAACTAAAGTGGTAGCACCTATATTTAATAATTTATAAGCTTTATTTACATCAACTTTAATTAAATTTTCATCTAGCATATAAGCTCCTTTTTTATGGATAAAATTTATTTTATTTAATCTTGATGATGTAGCATATGACCCATACGTTTCTCTTTGGTATTTAAATAATCTTCGTTATATTTATTTCTACCAATTTCAAGAGGAACTCTATCAACTACTTCAATACCATAACTTGAAATCTCATCAATTTTAAGAGGGTTATTTGTCATTAAAATGACTTTTTTTACACCCATCTTTTGTAACATTAAGGCACATAAGTTATATTTTCTACCATCTGATGGAAAACCTAATTTAATATTAGCATCAACAGTATCAAGACCATTATCTTGAAGTTCATATGCTCTTATTTTATTAAATAAGCCAATACCTCTACCTTCTTGACGCATGTATAGTAAAGCACCACGACCTTTTTTATTTATTTCATCTAAAGCAAGATCTAATTGTGGACCACAATCACAGCGAAGAGAACCAAAGGCATCACCTGTCAAACATTCTGAATGTATTCTTGTAAGTACAGCCTCTCCATCATCAATTTTGCCTTTGAAAATTAAAGCATGATCAAGAGCGTTTTCATCTCTAAATATTACTATGTTAAAAAGTCCATGTCTTGTTGGTAATTGAGCTATAGGACCTTGTACTAATGAGTCTGACACGACAAAACCTTCTTTTTTATCTAAAAATATAAATTATATAAAGTTAAAAATTTAACCTTTTTTAGAGCTACATTATATAATCTAAAACTAAAAGATTAAATTTAATCTATAAATATATTAGAAAACCTAAATGAATTTTATTTTTTAACATGATTTAAGCATACTTTCAATAAAAAAGATCTAAAATGAGTATTACTATCAATAAAAATAAAGCTTTTACTTATCAATTGCATTTTTTATAATTACAAATGAAATAACTTTTAAAACTTTATTTTATTTTTATTGTTAATTGTTATATTTAGTACTAAGTGATAGAATTTTAAACCTTTTAAGAGCTAAATATAGGATTTTTATGTCTCAAATAATACTAGGAATAGATCCTGGTTCTCGTAAAACTGGATATGGTGTTATTGAAAAGGTTAATAATAGCTTAAACTATTTAGGCTCAGGTTGTATAAATGTTGGCAATGGACCTTTATATCAAAGATTAAATAGTATTTTTAATGCTGTAAGCTCAATCATTTTACAGTTTAAACCTGAAGTTTTAGCTATTGAAGAGACGTTTTTATCAAAAAATGTACAATCAACTATAAAATTATCAGAGGCAAGAGCAAGTGCAATAGTTGCAGCTACATCAAATGGATTAGAAGTTTTTGAGTATACTCCAAGACAGATAAAACAAGCTGTTGTAGGTTTTGGTGCAGCTAAGAAAAATCAAATGCAATTTATGGTACAACATATTTTATATCTAACAGGTGTACCACAAGTTGATGCAGCTGATGCTTTGGCCTGTGCTATATGTCATAGTTATTCAAATAATATATTACAAAATCTAAAGTAATTTTTAAGAATTTAAAGAGGGCTTGCAAGTGATAGGCAGTTTAAAAGGTAATATTTTACGCATAGATGGTATGACTGTTTTAGTGGAAGTAAATGGTGTAGGTTATGAAGTTTTTATGCCTTTGAGATTACTTCATGATTTAAAAATAAATAATGAGTATTTTATTTATATACAACAAATAATAAGAGAGGATGCAAATCATCTTTTTGGATTTTTAGACTATAACAGTAAAGTCTTTTTTAATGAATTAGTTAAAGTTAATGGTATAGGTCCTAAGACTGCTTTAGCTATTTTATCTACTTTAAGTTTAGATGAATTTATAAAAGCAATTTTGCAAGAGGATGTAAAAAGTATTGTCTCTGTACCTGGTATTGGTAAGAAAACAGCAGAGCGTATGATTGTAGAATTTAAAGATAAAGTTGAAAAGATGAACTTAGGTGTAAGCAATTTAGATGAAGCTGTAGTTGAAAATACTACAAAAAATGATAATCTTTTTGCTTATAATGAAGCAGTTGCAGCCTTAGTTGCTCTAGGATATAAGGAGTCTCTTGCTATTTCATATGTGAAGAAAGTTTATGAAGATGGTATGGATACAAGGGATATTATTGTTAAAGCTTTAGCTTTTATTAAAGGATAATTAGCTCGTGGATACTGGTATTATTGCAGACTCTTTAAGTGTTGATCCAACACTTAGAGCTAAACGTACTAAAGAAGAGTCAACTCCTATTGCTATTGCAGAAGATAGAGCTTTAAGACCTAAAAGATTGCGTGATTATATAGGTCAAGAAGATGTTAAAACACAATTAGAAATAGCTCTTCTTGCTGCAAAAAAAAGAGGTCAAGCACTAGATCATGTTTTAATTTTTGGACCACCAGGTCTTGGTAAGACTACTTTATCTAATATAATTGCAAATGAGTTATCTGTATCTTTATCACAAACATCAGGTCCTGCCTTAGAGAAAAAAGGTGATGTTGCAGCCTTACTTACTAATTTACAAGATAGAGATGTGCTTTTTATAGATGAAATACATAGATTATCTCCTGTTATAGAAGAGTTTATGTATCCTGCTATGGAAGATTATCAAGTAGATATTATGACAGGTGAAGGACCATCAGCCCGCTCTATTAAAATAGGTTTAAATCAATTTACCTTAATTGGTGCAACAACAAGAGCAGGTACATTAACTTCTCCACTTCGTGATCGTTTTGGTATTATATTACAATTACAATTTTATGAGCCAAAAGAGCTTGAGCTTATTATTTCAGCATCAGCTAAAAAATTAAATATAAGTATAGACTTTCATGGCTCTATGGAAATTGCAAGACGTTCTCGTGGTACACCACGTATTGCTAATAGACTTTTAAAGAGAGTACGTGATTATGCTGAGGTTAAAGGTCAGGGCATAATAACAGAAGAAATTGCTAAAAAGGCTTTAGATTTACATAAAATAGACCCAGATGGATTTGATGATTTTGATAGACAGTATTTAAAATCTATAATCTTTGATTTTTCAGGAGGTCCTGTAGGTGTTGATAGTTTAGCTGCATCTTTAGGACAGGATAAAGATACTCTTGAAAATGTTGTAGAGCCTTATTTAATTCAACAAGGCTATGTGCAAAGAACAAGACAAGGTCGTATTGCAACTAAAAAAGCCTATAGTAAATTTGATTTAGATAGTGATAAAAAGGATTATGATGAGTAATTTTTCAATAAATACACGTGTCTATTATGAAGATACAGACGCAGGTGGTATTGTATATCACGCAAATTATTTTAAGTTCACAGAAAGAGCAAGAACTGAATGGATTAGACGTTTTGGTATTATTCAGCAAGATCTCTTAGAGAAAAAAGAAGGTTTTGTTGTCTCAAAACTTAGTGCTAATTTCAAAAAAAGTGCTGTTTTAGATGATATTTTAACTATTACTTGTACACCTATAAAATTAAGAAAAGCATCTATTTCATTTTATCAACAAGTATTAAATGAAAAAGGAGAGCTTTTATTTGATTTAACTTGTGATATTGCTTATGTAGATTTTAATAAAGGTTCAGTAAAAGCAATGTCAAAAGAATTAATTCAATTAATAGAAAAAGAAATAGTTGTAGATTAAATCAATTTTGGAGTTATTTATAAATGCAAGAAAGCAGTGGCACATTATCCTTAACTGAACTAATTTTAAATGCAAGTTTTTTAGTTCAAGTTGTAATGGCTTTTTTACTTGTTTTATCTTTAGTTTCATGGACTATTATCATTCAAAGAAGTAATCAGTATAAAGTAGGAAGACAAAAAGCTGATGAGTTTGAAGATAAGTTTTGGTCAGGTATAGATTTAAATAACCTCTATCAAGATTGTTTATCAAGACAACAATCTTTAGTAGGTCTTGAAGTTATTTATGCAGCTGGTTTTAAAGAATTTGTGCGTTTAGTAAATTCAGGTCCTGCTGATCAAGAAGTTGTTATGGATGGTACTTATAGACAAATGAAGGTTGCCACATCACGTGAAGTTGAGTCTTTGGAGTCTCATCTTCCAACTCTTGCAACTATTGGTTCTATAAGTCCTTATATTGGTTTATTTGGCACAGTATGGGGTATTATGCATGCCTTTGTTGCCTTAGCTGCTGTTAAAAATGCCACTTTATCTATGGTAGCTCCACCTATTGCTGAAGCTTTAATTGCAACAGCTATGGGTCTTTTTGCTGCAATTCCTGCAGTTATGTTTTATAACCGTTTTGTAACTAAAGTTGAAGCTTTAGAAAATAGATATTTAAACTTTATGGATGAGTTTTCAACTATTTTAAATAGAAGATTAGTTACAATAAGATCTCAAATAAACAAAGGTCAAGAGCAACAAATAGTTCAAACTCAAACATCAGTACCTAATAATATAGTAGCTCAACAACAAGTAGTACGTAGTGCACCTAATGTAAATACAAATATGCAAAATACTCAAAATGTGCAAAATATGCAGAATATGCAAAACGTACAAAATAAAGCTAAGGTACAAAATCCTCAAACTGTTAATGTAAAGTCTCAACAGTTACAAAAGCAAATGCAACAGATGCAACAGATGCAGCAAATGCAAAACTTGAATTTACAACAAATAAATCAAGCACGTGCTAATAATAATGCTAAAGCTGTAAAAGCACGCTCTAATATAGAAGAAAGTATAAATCAAAGTATGCAAGCTCAAGCTAAGAGTCAAAGTGCTTATCAGCAAAAAACAAAGAATGAACCTTATCAACAAGCTAATGTTAAATTTGCAAATAATGCAAATGTAGCTAAAGCAAATGTTGTAAATGATAAAAAGGCACCTAAAACTCAAATAGATCCTAAATTTATAGGTAAAGCTAGTGCTACAAATACAGTTGAGTTTATTGAAACTAAGGTTCATGATACTAATACTAGTTTTATTGAATCAGATCCAAATAATGCAAATTTTGTAGGACAAGAGCCTAATAATATGAATTATAAAGGACCTGAAAAAAAGCTTTCAGCTTATAAAAATAAAGAGCAATCCATATATAATGAAAATGAAAGTCCTTATATAGCTCCAGGTGGTCAAAATCAAAAAAGATAGGGTAAGAAAAAATGCAAATGAGAGCTAGACGTAAGTCACGTGCTGTTGCCGAAATTAATGTTGTACCTTATATTGATGTAATGTTGGTATTACTTGTTATTTTTATTGCAACAGCTCCTGTTGTTATGCAAGGTGTTAGTGTT
Organism: Anaerobiospirillum sp.; assembly: GCA_029258325.1. Lineage (GTDB taxonomy): Bacteria > Pseudomonadota > Gammaproteobacteria > Enterobacterales > Succinivibrionaceae > Anaerobiospirillum_A. Next base: position 98,275 of record JARHZF010000097.1, read on the forward strand.
GATTTACCTAAAGCTGAAGCTGAGGCTATGAATGAAGATCAAAGAACACCTATAATTGCGACAGTTGATAAAGTAGGTCAATATTTTGTAAGTATGGATACAACATCAGTTAAAGTACCAGATTTAAATGCTTTAACTCAATTAGTTGCAAATGAACTTGCAAAAGATCCAACACGACCTGTAGTTGTTCAAGGGGATGCAAAAGTTCCTTATGATTATGTTATTCAGCTTATGAATGCTTTAAAGAACTCAGGAGTTCAATCAGTAGGTTTAGTTACCGATCCTGTATAGATCAAAGGATAGTTTTGTGAAAATAGGTGTTATTACTGCTTTTATTATTGCCTTAGTGGTTCATTTAATGATACTGCTTTTACTTTTTGTAAATGTATCATTAGATAAGCCACAAAGACCACAAGATAGTAAGGGTAATATAATGCATGCTGTTGTAATACCTCCTGCTAAGGGTAATCCTAATGCAAATACAAATAATAAAGCTCAAAGTCAAAAAGATACAAATGCCCAAAAAGAGCAAGAGAAAAAACAGCAAGAATTATTGAAGAAAAAAGAAGCTTTAGAGAAAAAAGTTGCTGAACAAAAAGCTTTAGAGGCAAAGCGTCAAGAAACTTTAGCTCTTAAGAAAAAACAAGAAGAAGAGAAAAAGAAAGCTTTAGAGGAAGCAAAACGTAAGGAAGAGGAAAAGAAGAAAGCTTTAGAGGAAGCAAAACGCAAGGAAGAGGAAAAGAAAAAAGCCTTAGAAGAGCTTAAGAAGAAAGAAGAAGCTAAGAAAAAGGCTGAAGAAGAGCTTAAGAAAAAAGAGGAAGCTAAAAAGAAGGCCTTAGAGGAGGCTAAAAAGAAAGAGGAAGCTCGTAAAAAAGAAGAAGCTAAGAAAAAGGCAGAAGAGGAGGCTAAAAAACAAGCTTCAGAGAGGGCTGATTCTATTGAGGATGACTTATTTGGTATGGAGGATGGAGTACAAGGGGGGCAAGGCTTAGGTTCTGGTACTGGTACATCTGAAGTATATGGAACTAAAGTACAAACTCTTATAGAACAGCATTGGCGTATTGATCCATCAATGAATGGAAAGAGTGTTATAGTTAGAGTAACTATAGGAGAGGATGGTCTAATTGTACAGCAAAACTGTCAAGGAGATAGTGTTGTTTGTAAGTCAGCATTAGCTACATTAGATTTAATTGGAATGTTACCAATGCCTCCTAAAGGATGCGAAGATTGTAAAAATATCGTTATAAAAATGACACCTAAACTATAACGTACTATAATAAGTTAGGTTATTAGGATAATGTAAAGGATCTATTTTTATGTTTAAAAAGATACTGATGGCTTTAGCTTTTATTACTATGACATCATCCTACACTCAAGCGGCTTTGCAACTTGAGATTACTGGTGGTATTAATGAGGGTAGAAAGATTTTAGTTCTACCTTTTGCTCAACCAGATGTTGGTGTTGATGTAGCATCTGTAGTAAGTGCTGATTTAATGCGTTCAGGTAAGTTTTCACCTCTTAATATAAAATCATTAAATCAATCTGTTATTCAAGGTTCAAGTGTAAATCTTGAAGCTTTAGCACAATTAGGTGCAGAAGCTGTTATTCAAGGAACTGTAACTCCTGAAAATAATATATATAATATTGAGTTTAAATTGATTGGATTACAAGGTGCAAATAAAGGTAAAATCATAGCACACTATAAAGGAAACTCTGATTTACCTCGTATGAGAAATGCAGCACACCGTGTATCAGATCGTGTATATAAGCATCTTACAGGTCAAGATGGTGCATTTAGAACAAGAATTGCATATATTGTGTACAAACATAATGATCCAAGACCATATCAATTAACAACAGCAGATTATGATGGTTTTAATGAAACAGCATTAATTCGCTCAACTCAACCAATTATGACACCTTCATGGTCTCCTGATGGTAAAAATATTGTATATGTAAGTTTTGAGAAAAGAGCTCCTGCTATCTTTATTCAAAATGTATATACAAAGCAACGTACTAAACTTGCTTCATTTAGAGGTTTAAATAGCTCTCCATCATGGTCTCCAGATGGTACTAAAATTGCAATGACTTTATCAAAGGATGGTCAGCCTGATATTTATTATTACGATTTAAATGAGAGAAAATTAAATCGTGTAACTTCAAATAGAGCTATTGATACAGAGCCAACATGGTCAGATGATAGTAAATCTATTTTATTTACATCAGAACGTGGTGGTCGTGCTCAAATTTATAAATATGATTTTCTTACAAAGAAAACAGAACGTGTAACATATCAAGGTAAAATGAATTTATCTGCAAGACAAATTCCAGGCTCTAAATCATTAGTTGTTGTAACTAATCAAAATGGATATAGAGTGGCTCGTGTAGATGAAGATGGTAGTGCATACCTTTTAACTACATCTCAATTAGATGAATCACCAAGTGTTGCACCAAATGGCTCTATGGTAATATATAGTACCGTATATCAAGGTAGAAAAGGTTTAGCTCTAGTTTCATCAGATGGACGTTTTAAAGCTAATCTTCCATCAACAGTAGGTGAGGTTAGCTCTCCTAGCTGGGGTCCTATAGTTGAAAAATAATTTTTAAGGAATTTATTATGAAAAATAACTATTTATCATTAATTGCCTGTGTTGTAGGTGCAATGATTTTGACTAATGGTTGTTCATCATCTGATGAAGATATGATGTACGATGACAACTCATCTATAGGAAATCCAAATTCTGGAATTGTAGATGATAGTGCAATTCAAGGAACAATGGCTCAAGGTGATTATCAAGTAGGTTATGATCCTGATGGTGCTATAATTGCAGGTGATCCTATGCAAGAGGCTCAAGATAATTATCAACAGTCAATGGCAGGACCTCAAGCATTGCGTGATAATAACATTATCTACTTTAGATATGATTCAGAGCAAATTCAAGATGCCTATGTAGGTGTAATGCAAGCTCATGCTCAATATTTAAGAGATAATCCAGATTCTAGAATTATTATTGAAGGTCACACCGATGAGCGTGGTACACCTGAGTACAATATTGCTTTAGGTGAAAGACGTGCAAGATCAGTTGCTCGTTATATGACTAATTTAGGTGTTGATGCAAATCAATTATCAATAGTAAGTTATGGTGAAGAGAAGCCTGTTGATCCAGGTCATCAAGAAGCTTCATGGCAAAAGAATCGTCGTGCTGTAATTAACTATTAAAAAATCAATTTTAAGTTTAAAACGGTGCTATTTTGCACCGTTTTTTAATAAAGGTATTTTTATGAGATTAAAGACCATAGCCCTATATTTACCCTTATTTTTAACAACTTATTCTTATGCAGATAATTATCAAGCTCAAATAGATGCTCAACAAAGAGCCATGTATCAAATGCAAAATCAGCTAAATGATATGCAAAATCAAATAAATATTTTGCAAGGTAAGATAGATGAGCTTAAGTATCAAAATTCACGTGCAAGCACAGCTCCAACAAATAATCAAAATTCAACTATAACTACATTATCTTTACCAAAAGAAAGTACTGCAAGTAATACTAAAGTAAGTGGTGGTATTACTAATGATGATTTGATAATGCCAAATAGTGATGCTGTAGCTTTATATGATAAAGGTTATAGTTATGTAACAAGTCATAATTATGCAGAAGCTATAACTACATTTAAGAAATTTATTGAATTATATTCAAATACAAAGTTAGTACCTAATGCTTGGTATTGGATGGGACAAGTTCAATATAAAGATAAAAATTATAAAGATGCTCGTGTTAGTTTTTTAAATGTAGTTAGATATACAGGATCAAATAAGAGACCTGATTCTCTTTATAAATTAGGCTTAATTTCACGTGCTTTAGGTGATAATGCAAAGGCTAAAAAATACTTTGAATTAGTAGTAAACACATATCCAAATGATGTTACTGGTAATTTAGCACGTCAAGAATTAGCAAAATAGTAAAAGTATTTGTTTGATTTTTAAGGAAATAATAAAAAAGATAAATATTTTTTAAAAAATAGCTTGCATTATAGAGTTTTTGCTGTATAATATCGCAACGTTAAGACGTTAAACCGAAACAAATCGGGTCGTTAGCTCAGTCGGTAGAGCAGCGGACTTTTAATCCGTTGGTCGAGAGTTCGAATCTCTCACGACCCACCACGTTTATCGTAATAACAGGATTTTGTAAATTTGGTCGTTAGCTCAGCTGGTAGAGCAGCGGACTCTTAATCCGTTGGTCGCGGGTTCGATCCCCTCACGACCCACCATTTTACAAAAGATCCAATGGGTCGTTAGCTCAGCTGGTAGAGCAGCG
>JARHZF010000030.1 GCA_029258325.1 Anaerobiospirillum sp.
TTATCATTTTCTGTATATTCTTTATGTCTTTGTGAAAGGACACTAAGAGCAAGATCGTCTACTGCTGTTAGAGCATTCATAGCATCCATACTTTTTGCATTAGCTTGAGAAAATATAACATCAATTCTTCTTGAATTATCTATAGATGACATATAAGAATAAGTTGAAGCTATAGATACAATAATATTTAATAAAATGATTAATCCAAAAGATAAAATCATCTTACTTCTAACACGAAGATCTAAAAACCAAGACATAAACAAATCCCCTTTTAGTTTTTACATAGTATTTATATAGAATATATACATTATTAGATTTATTTATGTTACATTGCTCTAATTTTTAGAAAAAAACTAAAAAAAATTTGTGTAAAAATTACATAGTAAATAGATATCTTTTAATATATAACTTCTTATAATCTAAATTTATATGTACTTTGTTTTTTAAAGTTTTTACTTCTATATTTAAGATATCTTTTTATCTAAACCTTTAACAAAATATAATACTGCTTATGTACTATATTTTGTTAGGAAATAGTGCTCAAAAGCCTAGTTTATAATAAAAAAATCTCTTATAAATTAATCCATTTTTTTTAAATAAAACAAAAACCTATTTTTCATCAAGTTTAAATAAATCAATAAAACCTTGTATTTCAGGTTGTCTTAAATCAAGTTCACCTTTAAGTTTTAAATAAAACTATTAAGATAGTCATACCTAAAATTTCAGCCATATTAGGTATAGCAATAACATAACTATCAAGAAAAAATCTTAATAATAAATCTGTTTTTTTAGTGGAAATAATTCTCTTAATTTAAAACCCTAATTATTTGGTTCATGTGAGATTTATGTTGTTTTTTGCACAAGACAGCACTATGTTGTTTTAAGGAACAATACAAAAATCACAAGTACTAATTATTTTAATTGAAAATGAATTTTACTTTTAGAGACCTATATTAAAGATAAAAATACAAAATCTTTAGGTTTTATTAAGCTTTATTATAAATGAGCTTTTGTATGTATCTAATGATAATAGTCTTAGAGGCAAAATGTTTTTAATATTTATTGCTTTGATTGTTAGAAAGTACTTTCTTCAAAAAGTAATTGAATTTAGACCTACAAAGCATAACTACACATTAGAAATGTATATTTGCTATTTTATCAGACATTAAGTGCTACAAATATAAAGATCTTTTTCTTTTATCTAAAAACTTAACTGCAAAACAAAAGTTTGTAGTTAATAAACTTAATCTTCCTTTTAATATAAAGGAATAAATAATAATCCCCTACTATTTATAATTTTAGCAGGGGATTTAGGTTTAATAAACTTTATTAAATCTTAGATCTTATGGAAGTTTAAAGAAAGACATATTAGCTTTTACTTCATTTAAAACATTAACACTATCTTCAATAAGACCTACAGATTCTTGAATACGTCCTGTAATATCATTAGTTTTATTAGTTACACCTTGAATATTACTTGCAATTTCTGATGTTGCTGCTGTTTGCTCTTCAGATGCAGCTGCAATTTGTGTAATTTGAACATTTACATCACTTACAGAGTTAGTAATATCTTGAAGTATATTCTCAACATCACTTGCCTCATCAGATAAATTGTTCATCATTTCTGCATTTTTATTCATGCTACTTGTAGCATTTTGTGCCATCTCTTGAATATTTGAGACCTTTGAGGATATCTCTTGTGTAGATGTTGCTGTACGCATAGCAAGAGCACGTACTTCATCTGCTACAACAGCAAAGCCACGACCAGCTTCACCTGCACGAGCTGCCTCAATTGCTGCATTTAATGCAAGTAAATTAGTTTGAGATGCAATTTCTTCAATAGTACTTACAATAGATGAAATATCAGCAGAGTGTTTTGCAAGCTTTGCAATAACTTCTGCATTTTCCTTTGTTTCATTACTTTGCTCTCTAATACTATTTATAGTATGGCGAACTTTTGAGACACCATCATTTGTAATTTCTTTTGAGTGATTTGATTCATTAGATGCTCTTTCACAATTTCTTGTAATATCAGTTGTAGTAGAGAGCATTTCCTCTGAAGCTGCAGCTGAAGTTATAGCTTGCTCTTGTATATCTTTTGAATCAATATTAAGACCATTTAAAATATCGCGTAAAATATCGAATGACTTTTCATTTTGTTGAGCACTTGTCATTATCTTCTTTAAAACATCAACAAGAGATGTTCTTGTCTTATCTAAAGTAGAAATAGCAATACCAAAATCATCATTATAGTATTTATCAATCTTAAATTTAAAATCACCACTATCAATAAAGCGTAAGTACTTTATTTGTTTTGCAAGTTGTGATGTTATATAAGTTGTTAGTACTTTTGCTACTATTAAACAAATTATTATAGATAAAATATTAATACCTATTACAATGTATAAATAAGTATATTTAGATCCTTCTTTAGCATAGTAAATTGCAGCATCACCTTGTACTTCTACAATTCTCTTTAAACTACCTAAACATACATCATAACTTTCAAGACTATCTTCAAAATATTTATAAAGACCATCTTCATGATTTTGATAATAAAGAGGCATTGTTACATTCTTTAAACTTCTTATGTATAGAGGTACATATTTTTTTAATGTTCTTACATCCTCTGCATACTCAGGAGGTGGAGTTAAATGACCTAAACTATTTTCTTTTATGCCATTTACTTTATTAATTAAATCATCTGCAAGTCTATCAAGCTCTGCATTAAAGTTAGCTTTATCATTTTCTGTATATTCTTTATGTCTTTGTGAAAGGACACTAAGAGCAAGATCGTCTACTGCTGTTAGAGCATTCATAGCATCCATACTTTTTGCATTAGCTTGAGAAAATATAA
>JARHZF010000160.1 GCA_029258325.1 Anaerobiospirillum sp.
TGTGCATATTAAGATCTAAATTATTATCAAAGGTCTTAATGTATTTATTTAAAATAGATAAAGAGTCACGAAGACCTTGACCTGTAATGCTTCTACAAATAGGAAATAGCTCTTCCATTAAAGAAAATATTTTATCTTTAAGTAATACACTTTGTTGCATTTATTATATAAGCCTCTTATAAGTTATGTATTAAAAGTAAAGCATAACTTTATATTAGATTTTCTTTATTAATCCATGTTCTTTTAAAAGCTCGACACTATCTCTAAGCTCATAAGCTTTTATATGTAATTTATCAGCTATATCCATAATATCAAGTTTTCCTGTACAAAGAGCATTAAGGAAAACATGATAAGGACGCCAAAAAGTAGTATCATTTTTCTTATAAATACCATATTTTGAGAACATAGGTTCGCAAACTTTAGTACTTATATAGGTATCATTAACCTCAAGAGTATCAATAATTCTACAAATAGTAGAGTATGAATCATATAAAACATCTTTCTCTATATGACTAAGGTTATCAAGAGATGTATGATATTCCTTGTAATAACCAAATTTAATACGAGTTAAACATGCTACAGGTAGATCTACTAATGGTGAACAATATTGCCTTTCATCAGAACCATTTTGAGTAAAATCATAGTTAAAAAAGATAGGTTTACTTTTTAAGATATGTTGAGCAACCTTATCTATTAAAGTATTTTCATGAGGTGTTTTAATTAAAGTAAATTCACGACCATAACCTAGGCAAGTAAGAACAAGACCTGCTTTAACATTTTCTTTTAAACTATCTAAATTTTTATGTATATAGTTAATAGCACCAATAGTCTCAGGACCTACATAGAATCTATAATTGTATTTGCGTGTCTTTAATGAATTTACATAGGCAATTAAAGTTGCAAAAACAACAGGACCTGATAATTCATTATCTGCAAGGGATGGATGACACAAATAAGTTGAAAATAAAATTTCCTCTTTTGTATCTATAGTAGCAGGGATAATAATATCAGCATAATTTAATTCACCTTTTTTATGCTTTGCATCAATATGTACATGATAGATACCATCTTTTAAGGTTTTAAAAGTATTATAGTCAATATTAAAACCCCAATTTCTTTTATAATAGCTAGTATTATAAGGAATGGCATTATGAAGATCTTGTCTTGTAAATAAATGTTCTTTAAGTTCATCAAAACTTACATCTTTATCAATGCCAATAGAATAATTTAGAACATATAAATTAGACTTTTTAAAATCACAAATTTTATTACCATCAGGAGTAATGATATAAGCATCATTAATTTCCCATTCATCAGGTATAGTCCAATCATAAACTTGAGTACCACTTAAAGTACTGTGCATATTAAGATCTAAATTATTATCAAAGGTCTTAATGTATTTATTTAAAATAGATAAAGAGTCACGAAGACCTTGACCTGTAATGCTTCTACAAATAGGAAATAGCTCTTCCATTAAAGAAAA
>JARHZF010000003.1 GCA_029258325.1 Anaerobiospirillum sp.
GTAAAGCTAAAGCAATTTGAGGCTTTTGATTTGCTTGAGTTAAAATTGATTGTGATGCTTGTTGAATAATTTGTTGTTGTGTAAGATTTGCAGTTTCCTCTGCAAAGTCTGTATCACGTATACGAGAACGTGCATCTGACTCATTTTCAGAGATAGAAGCTTGATTACGTATAGTTGATTCTAAACGGTTTTGCATAGCACCTAAGTGTGCTCTTTGTTGATCGATGACTAAGATCATGCTATCAATATATTCAAGTACGCCTTGAGCACTTTCAGGAGTGCTTACTTTAAAGGTTAAAGGACCTTGATTACCAGTTTTTGCTGTTGTAAAGGCAGCTTTAAAACCATCTTTTGCAGCATTACCATTACCAATAGCACTACGTATAGAAGTTAAAGTAAAACCACGAGATAAACCTGTAAGTGTTAATGTATCACCAGAATTAGCACCTACTTGTAATACTATAGTACCTTTTGAAGATACTAAACCATTTGCACCAGCACCAGTACCATTAGGAGGAGTAGTACCTCTATTTTTTGTACCAGCTAAAATCTTTTCGCCTGCAAAGGTTGAACGGCATGCTATACGTGTAATTTCGTGTGATAATTCTGTAACTTCTTGTTGAAGAGCATCTCTATCTTTTTTAGAGTTAGTACCGTTAGCTGCTTGCACTGCTAAAACACGAATTCTTTGCATCATGTTGGTTAGCTCTTCCATAGCACCTTCAATAGTTTGAGCTAGTGCTATTCCATCGTTACTATTGCGGTTACCTTGGTTTAAACCATTGATTTGACTAGTTAATCTATCAGAAATTTGAAGACCAGCAGCATCATCTTTAGCACTATTAATGCGAAGACCTGATGATAATCTTTGATAAGTTGTGTTTAGTGAATTTGTTGCATTTGTGAGTTTTCTTTGACCATTAATTGAACTCACGTTTGTATTTACATAAAGTGCCATAATATTTTTCCTTATATTTAAAACTATTTATGCACAAGGCATAAATCATTAATCGTGCCAATTTACACTTTTTATAAAAATACTTTTAAAAAACAAGATATTATCTTCAATATTAAAAATAAACTTTTGTTATTTTCTGTCAAAAAACTATCAAATAAAAAAGGCCTTAAAATTAATTAAAGCCTTTAAACTACTCTATGCAAGCTTGTAAATATCTTTAAAATAATTGATATACAAATAAAATTAAATAAAGAATATAAAAAGTTAAGAATAAGAAAATTGTAAAGTAAGCCTTTCTTAATAATTTATTTTTTATAGGACATTTTAATTTTTTATCTTTTGTATCATTATTACATTCATCCTTTTTAAAGAGCTTTTTAAAAGGACAACATCTTTTCTTAATCTCTTTATTATCTAAACTAGATTTAGTTTCACTATCTTTATTTAAAGTATCTATATGTTTTTCTACTTTCTCTAAAGGCTCTTGTACCACCTCTTGTTCATCTTGCTCTTTTATGGAAGATACTTCATCTTTAGCTAAAGATTTTTGATTTTCATCTGTATCTTCTATCTTAGAATTTAAAGTCTCATCACTTTCCTTTATATCACTCTCTTTAATCTCTTCTTTCTCTAAAGTAGAAACTTTATCTTTATCTAAATTATTATCTAAAGATTTATCATTTAAGAAAGTATTAAAGCAAATTGTTCTTTTTAAAAGTTCATCACTAAATGGATTTATACTAAGACTTTCACAGTTTTCAAACATAGAGGATAAAATTAAAGCCCTCTCAAAATTCCAAGATCTTAAATCTTGATTGAAGGACTTTGCATTAAAAAACATATAACTAAAATCTTTTACATTTGAGACATTCCACTTTGAAATATCTTGATTAAATCTTTCACAATTACTAAACATACGCCACATGCTTTTTACATTTTTAACATCCCATGAGCTTATATCTACATTAAAAGAGTGACAATTTTCAAACATAGATGTCATATTAGTAACGTTAGAGACATTCCAAGATGCAATACCATTTAAATCTAAATCATTTCTATCTTTAAATAAAAATGACATATCAGTAATTAGTGATGTATCAAGATCTTTTAAATCAACTTTTTTATCTATCTGTAAAATTAGCTCTTCTTTTGTTTTTACAATAAGCATAGCAAAGATCTCCTCAAATCCATATGTACAAAAGATATATAAAATTATAGCTAAATTAAAAAAGTTAAATATAGGCTAGAGATAAAATATATTATCTTTTAAAGCTAGCTCACAATAATGATTTAAAAAAGATTTGCCCTATAAAAAAGCATTTTTAATATTTATTAGTAATATCAAAAAGATAATTAGACACTTAACAAGTTTTACTCAAAGAGAGAGTTTTAAATTATTTTATATAGAATATTTTTAAGTATAAACTACATAAAAGCTTTCTAATAAGGTGTGTTTTATGAATAAATTTATTTTATCTTCAAAAAATATAAATTATCGTCTTTTTATTTCTTTATTGTTTTTAGGATTTTGCCCTACTATATACACTACAGTACGAATTTTCTTTGTAGGTCAATTAAGTAATGAATGGGCGTACTCAATAGCAGGTCAACTTAATTATATTAATCTAATCTATGAAATATTAAGTGAATCTATTATCCTACCTTTGTTTTACTTTATAGGTACTGTAATATCTAATAAAGATGAATTTACAAATAGAGTAAAATCAGGTCTTTTTATAACAGCTCTTATCTATACAATATTCTCCTTTCTTATAATAGTATTTATAGATACTTTGCTTAGTTTTATGGCAACAGATAAAAATATATTTGAAGCATCTAAAGCCTATATTAGACTTGAAAGTGTAGCTAATATTTTTTCTATGCTAAGTGCATATGCCTTAGTAGCTTTAGTTGCTTTAAATAAAAATAAATATCTTTATCTTCTAACTATAGTTCGTCTTATCTTAAGCTTACTTTTAGATTCTTTTTTAGTCTCAACTCTACCTTTTTCTTTAAACCTTGGAGTAAATGGTATTGCTTACTCTAATATTATTGTAAATATAATCCTACTTCTCATATCTATTATTGCTTTAGAAAAAGAAGGCATAAATATCTTATCTACAAAAAAGATGTCCTTTGCTTGGATGCTATCTTTTGTAAAAATAGGTGGTATATCAGGTATAGAATCTCTTGTTCGTAATCTTGCCTATATGCTTATGATTGTACGTATGGTAAATGTTGTAGGTGAACAAGGAACTTATTGGGTTGCAAATAGCTTTATTTGGTCTTGGCTTTTACTTCCTGTAATTCAGCTTGCTGAACTTATAAAACAAGAAATATCTACAAATAAAGATGCTATAAGAACACATACTTTAGGTTATTTCTTCATAACTTTCTGTATTTGCATAATTTGGATCTTATCTATTCCACTTTGGAAACCATTTATGCTCTATGTGCTAAATTATCAAAATGTAGATGTACTTTTTAACTTAGTTATAACCTTACTTGTCTTCTATATGCTTTTTGCATTTCAAAATGTTTTTGATGCAACATTCTATGCTCTTGGTAAGACTAACTACATGCTCTTTGAGTCTATTGCAACTAATAGTATTTATTATGGCTGTGCCTTTATACTATACTCTTTAGATATATTTATACCAAGTCTTACAAATATAGCTCTACTATTTGGTTTTGGTATAGCTTTTGATAGCATTGTATCTTTTCTTGCTTATTTATATTTAATTAAAAAAGAAAAGATTTCTTTTAAAGTTAATTGAGATTAAAGAGATTTATTATGGATAAAAGTAAAAAAGATTTAGAGACTTTAGGTAAATATATAAGCCTAATTCTAAGACATAAACCTGATGTTATAAATATAACTTTAGATGAGCATGGTTATGCTAATGTTTCTGATCTTATTAATGGTATTAGTAAAACTCATCATATAACAAAAGAAATTTTAGATGATATTGTTAATAACAATAATAAAAAACGATACTCATATAATGAAGATCATACTAAAATTAGAGCAAATCAAGGTCACTCTGTTAAAGTTGATGTAGAGCTTTCTGCTGTTACACCACCAGATGTTCTTTATCATGGTACTGCAACACGCTTTAAAGAGTCTATTGATAAAGATGGTCTTATTCCAAAAAGTCGTTTACATGTGCATTTATCATCTGATATAGAGACAGCTAAACAAGTTGGTATGCGTCATGGCAAAATCTTAATCTATATAGTAGATGCAAAGAAAATGTATGAAGATGGCTTTAAATTTTATCTATCTTTAAATAAAGTGTATCTAACAGATAAAGTACCTATACAATACTTAAAAGTCTTAAATTTATAATTTAACTAGGAGTATGTTATGAAAGAGTTTCTAACTAATTTTATTAATGCTATGAATAAAAGAAAGTGGAATATTACTTTAGAGCAAAGTAATGAACTTCCTCGTATTATTTTAGATAGATACTCTTTTATTCCAAAAGATTATATGGACTTTTTATATAATATCAAAAGCTGTGTGAATGCTAATGATACAGCTTTTATCTTATGTAGTGATGACTTTAAAAATAAAGATAAAAATAGCTTTGCTTATGATGAATTTGAAAAGATAAGTTATGCAGCTGCCATTGGTGATGATGAAATGCAAAAAGATATTAAAACTTTTTGGGATAAACATCTACCTATTTGTATATCAGTAAAAGGTGGCTACTCATACTATGCTATTAATTTAGATAATTTATCTATAGTAAAAGGTGATGAGGTAGAATTTGAAGTAACAGAAACTATAGCACCATCTTTTTATGAGTTTTTAAAAATGCTCTCAAAGGGCGAGCTAGATTTAGATTAAATAAAACATATTTGCTAAAATTTATAATACTATTTTTATTTACTAATTTTTATAAAAAATCTTTGTTTTTCAAATAACTAAAAATAAAGCTTAAAAAATACCCCTATCTTTTATCCATTTCTTTTAAAACTAAATAACCTCTATGTGTAAAATCTACAGCCATTGATTCTTACTAGCAATTGAGGTTTTATGTTTATTTATTCAGCTACAACTAAATTAAAAGATTTTTATGATGTATCTACACTTGTTCTTCAGATCATTATAAGAAACTTTCAGATACAAAATAGAAAAGCCAAAGATGTAGATACATCAAAAGAAAGCTTCATAAGATGCTAATTAATATATAAAAGAATAACCTTAAATCCTATATAACTTTATCCTATCAAATTTTTTATAAAAGGAGGTATTTCATATAAAGATTGTTCTTACTTAAGATAAATAAAAATTTCCCTATATAGATATTTTTAAATCATAAAAAAAACTCCTTCTACACTAGAGATGAGAGGGCTCTTTATTAAAAGTAGCCCTCTTTTTTTATTTAAGTATAAAGGCAACTGAGTACAACTCTATCTTTTCCTAGTCTATTCTCATAACTTATACATTTTTATTTTTAAATGAAATCATTTTAGTATCTTTCTTACAAAAGGAAATACGCCTTTATCATAGATGTCAATTTAAAAAGTTAAGTAAGAGTATATGAGTTATTTTTTGTTTGGTAGTTTTAATGTAAATCAAAAATATAATAGCAGTGACTTACTTTTTCCATATGACAAATATACAGATAACGAATTATTTAAAGATAACTCAAGAGAATTTTTTTATAACTGTTGCGAAAATAATTTAAAGATTTTATTTGATTGTCTGTATAAATTGATGGAAGTATCTAAGCTATCACATTTAGAAGTTTTTGTAGTTGAGGATATGATAATTCCTTTCAAAGAAAAATATGTACTTTAGATCAAATAAAAGAAGATCTGCTTAGGCAAATTGAAAGTTCTTTTTTTATTGATTCTTGTATATATCAAATACATATTTGATTATGAATATTTCTCTAATCTTTATAGAGGATGAATGAGATAATCTTTAGTTTGCTCTTATAATTATGAAAAATCCTTTTAAATAAAAGAAAATAACCTATCATTTTTTAATTTATGATAGGTTATTCTTTTACTTAATTTTAAAAATTTCTTTTAAAATCAACAACTTAACCCTTTACTCCCATTCGACCG
>JARHZF010000193.1 GCA_029258325.1 Anaerobiospirillum sp.
TAATTAAGTAGATATCATTTAAGATATAGGTTTGCACATATAAAGACAAAATTAAGATAAGTAAAAACTTTAAAGATATGCTATACACAAGATTTAATCTCATAAAAGATGTATTTAAAAGAGCAAATTTAATTTTTAAAGTTAATACTTTGATTTACAAGATAAAAATATATAAGATTATTCAAAATAAATATCTCTAATGTTAATATAAACTTTGTATGTAGCAAGCACTTAGAGCTAAATATAAAAAGAGGATTATGTATGTTAGGTGTTTTTATTGATGCTGAAAATATAAATAATGTGATTTATTTAGAAAAAGCTATTTCTATAGTCTCCTCAAAATTTGATGTAAAACCAAAATATTATAAAGCCTATGCTGATTGGACAATGGAGAGTATTAGGGAAGTTAAAAGTTTTTGCATAGAAAATGGTATTAGTTGCCATCAAACTAGCTCTCCTAATAAAAAGAATGCCTCAGATATTGAACTTATGTTTGATGTTTATGAGCTTTTAGACGATTTAAGCATAGTTGTGATTATAAGTAATGATAGTGATTTTACTCATATTAGTGAAAAGATCTTAAATCAAAATAAGCAATGTATAAATATAAGACGACAGGCATGTCACTATGAAAACTTGTACTCAGAAGTAATTTACTTAGATAATTTAATAAATGATGATAATTGGAATCATTATCAAAATTTCATTAAAAACTTTGATACATATAGTAAGGAATTATCTAAGCAAATTGAATCTTTAAATCAAAATATTAAAGATACTCAAAATGATTTTTTAAAGTATAAACAATGTATTAGTGATAAGATTGATGATATCTTAACAAGTATAATAAATCATGAAAAAAAGATTAATGACGTAATATCACATGTTAATCTTTTAGAAGAAGAAGTAAATAAAATAGCAAATAATCTTATCAATATAAAACAAGATACATCTTCATATGAGGAAGATAATGCTTACTCAAAACTAGGTATAGAAAATCTTAGTACTATAGATCAAAAACAAATATTACAAAATAAAATAGATAATATACAGATACAAAATAAAGCTCTAAAAACCTCTAGTAATGATAGTAACCTTTTTGTGCTTTCAGATAAACTCTTAAAAATAAGAGATACTATAGATAGTGAACAGCTTTTAAATGCAACTAATTTCTTTTTAGATTGTTTAGATAGATTAGAATGTTTTAATAAAAATTATGTAATACATTTTCATGATATTTGTTATGTGATAGATGGACTTTATAAACAAGATTTAAATAAAATAGGTTTTATTAATGCAAAAGCTCTTTTAACCTATATAAAAGAAAAGACAAATCTTAGAGTTGATGAGGATTTTCTAAAAAATGAGAGAAATAGAAAACTTGAGCGTTTTGTTTTAGCAATTAGCATGGGATTTTGTCAAACACATTTAGATAATGATAGAAAATGGTATATAGATAAAGAAGACTTAAATTATATTTTAAAAGATCTAATCTATTATTTAGGTTATAAAAATATAGATGATTATATTGATAATTATAAAGATAGTTTTGAGTTTGTTGATAATAAGCTCTATGGCTCATCTCTTTTAAATTTTAAGGATCATACTTATAAAGAATTTGTCATAAATGATGTAGTATCTGAAGATGAGATTACACCTGAATTTATAGATATCTTTTACTATATCTTTTTAAATACAAAAAAATCATTATTTAAATGTGCATATAAGGACTTTAACTATGCCTTTTTATTAAATCATCTTTTACATAGAGATTATACTTATGAAGAGTATATAGCCTTTTCTAAAGGAATTGATATTGAGGAAAAGGTGGTTATAAATATTAGACATCCTAAAAACTTTTTCTTATTTTTACATAGAACATTAGAGCAAACTATAGGTATAGATTTTTATAAAGTTTATAAGCATAGACTTTTACTTTTATATATATGTTATGAC
Source organism: Anaerobiospirillum sp. (assembly GCA_029258325.1). Lineage (GTDB taxonomy): Bacteria > Pseudomonadota > Gammaproteobacteria > Enterobacterales > Succinivibrionaceae > Anaerobiospirillum_A. Next base: position 1,957 of record JARHZF010000193.1, read on the forward strand.
TATATTTTGCAAGATAAGTCTATACATACTTATGATGATATTATAACTATAATCTATCAACATATGAGCCTTATAGAATATTTAGAAGAAAATGATAAATTGCAATTAATAGAACTTAACAACTTTTCATCTCAATTTGAGATCTTTGATGCTTATACAATTGATGATTATTTATGCAGATATGATGTTGATAATGAAAATAATTCTTCTATAAAAGAAGATATTACTGTTGATGTAGAGATAAAGGATGACAATAGTATAGATGTAGATAAAGAAGTATATGAAGATGAGTGTATAAGTGAAAAAGATGATGATAGTAATATAGAGAATAAATCAAATGAAGAACAAGATGATGATACTTATTTTGAAGAGGATTTTTATAGCCCTCAAAATTTTTGTGAAAAAACTAGATCTTCATTTATTTCTTATCTTATAGAGGATTTAAGAATAAATAAGATTTATGATGTAAAAATTGATACAGATACTTTTTTTAATGCTATAACATCAACATATCTTTGTAATTTTTTAAATGCAATTAGTGTCCATAATGTAACATCTTTTATCTCTTTTATAAAAGAATTACGTTTACCTGTAAGTGGCGATTATATAATACTTACACAACATAAGCATGTTGAAAACATATGTATTGTTATAGTACAACACTTTTATCGTGTTTATCCAAAAAATAAACGTAATTTAAGAAGCTTACAACAATTTATGGAAGATAATTATTTTAACTTTTATACTTATTTTAACAAGCAATCAAAAGAATTTAAAAGAAAACTTTTACATGATTGTAAGTTTACAAAGTATATGAAGTAAAAGTGTAAGTTTATAAAATGATATCTTTTATTTAAGCTATTATCTTAATTTTTAGGATAATAGCTTATAAATGAAATTAAAAGGATTATGTATGCTAGGAATTTTTATAGATATTAATACCATAGATTTCAATAATACAGATTTACCTAAGATACTTTATTATGTACGTGATAAATATGAATCTATAGATTCTGTCTATGTTTATGGTGATATAGATGAAACTAAAGCTATTGAGGAGTATTGCTCTTTAAATAATATCCCTCATTATATTGGCTTTGACTATAGCTTTATGAATGAGATCTTATCTAAGATCTTACAATTTGATACATTTATTATTGTAAGTGATGATAAAGAATATATTTCATTTAGCTCTTATGTCTTATCACAAGGTATGACATGTATAAATATAAGGCAGCATGATTGTGATTATGCAAATGAATATAGTGAAGTTATTTTATTTGAGGACATAGTAAATCATAGGCAAGATAATAAGATTGATATGCTCTCTTATACTAAAACACTATCTAAAAGTATTGATAGTCTAAACTTTAATATAAAAGAACTTCAAGCTGATATTAAAATTAGTATGGATAAAAATATATATCTATACAAACAACAAGAAAATAAAATAAATGAACTTACACAATGTATTAATAGTTTAAGATCTGATGTAGATAAGATTTTAGCTTTTATAAAAAGTCATGATGCTATAAATTTAAAAGACACTCATAAAGATGAAGAAGATATATATGACCAAGAACAACTCTTATTTCAAGATGAGGAAGTAAAACTTTTTGATGATAAAGAGAGGGCTATTATTTTATATAGAATAAGCAATTCATTAATAAAACTACAACTTTTAGAAAAATATATAAAAGTTGAGAGCTTATTTAATGCTCTAAAAGAAAATGATCTAGAACTTTTATCTTTATATAATATAGGAGATCTTGATGATATGTTGTCTTTTATACATAGCTTAAATATTGAAATAGATGCTAAAGGTTTAATTATGTTTGATTTTACTTTAGAGGCAAATAAGCTTTTAGCTAAGTTTTTTTAATCTTTTATACACTTTAAAAAATAGTGTAAAATTTACTTTTATTTATTTAAGAATATTAAGATGCTTATTTATAATTATATTTCTTTTTATGGCTTAGTTTATTTCATAGGTTTTATTTTATTTATTTTTATAAAACACCCCTTAATTAAAAAAAATCATATTTTATATAATTTATATATTAGTGTTTTTGTTTCAATAGCAACAATAATTTTTGCAAGATTGTTTTATACAATATTTTATGAAGGAAGCTACTATATACATAATTTATCTGAAGTTTATATGTTGTATAAAGGTGGTATGTCTATTCATGGTGGAATTGTAGGCTGTATCTTAGGTTTAATTTTTATTGATAAAAAGCATTTCTTTTATAATGCAGATAGGGCATGTTTAGTTGCAACTATATGTTTACCTTTAGGACGTATTGCTAACTTTTTAAATGGTGAAATATATGGACGTGTAACTAATGAAGTTATTGGTTTTATCTTTTTAGGTAAGGATTTAATGTATAGACATGCCGTGCAATTATATGAAGGTTTTTGTGTAGGACCTTTAATGTGGATTTTACTTTATACTCTATATAAAAAGAATAAAATCAAAAAAGAGGGAGATATAGCTATCTATTTTATTTATCTTTATTTTATTATGCGTTTTTTCCTTGAATTTTTTAGAGAACCAGATAAGAGTGTTGGCTTTATTTTTACCTATTTTACTATGGGGCAATTATTATCATTAGGTGTTTTTCTAATTATTTATATTTTTTTAAAATATAGGTTTTATAAGGCTTAAAAAGCTATAAGTGTCCTTATGAAAGTACTTATATAAGCAAAAATTTCTTTTTGATGATTAATAAAAGGACCGAAGTAAAATATTATTAAAAGGGCACAAATACCACTTTTAATTGGCATTGATAAAATAAAAACATTAAGCTGAGGGGAAAAACGATTTATTATGCCTAAGGCTATATCAGATAATAAAGAAATTAAAATAAAAGGTGCACTAACTAAAACTATATTTAGCATAAGAAAATCTAATTGTGTTGAAATAAATGATGAAAATTTTGTAGATAAAAGAGCAGGAAAAAGATCAAATATAGACCAATATACATATGTTGAATAATAAAGAGATATAAAGTTTACAAAAGCTCCTGATGTAAAAAATAAGGTAATTACAGCAAGAAACAATATAGTACCTAAAGGAGTTGCTTCATTATTTGTAAGGAGATCACTACTTATAGCCATAGAAGCACCTCTTTGATTATCAACTATAATACCTACACCTAAAGCTATATAAAATATATTAGAAATAATAAAAGCTAAGGTAAAACCTAGAAATATTTCTTTTATAAGTAAAATCAAATAATAAATTAAATCCTCTGTTATTCCTAAATTATAAGGCGTGTATTGTGTATATAACATAGGATGTAAAGGAATATATAAAGCTAAGGTTAAAGGCAGTGTTACTGATGTATTAAGTTGTGGACCAAAAAAAGGAATAAAAGCTATAAATATATAAATTCTAGCTATACCCAATAAAAAGGTTAATAGATGTTTTTGTACTTCAATATCATGTAAAAGTTCAGTCATTATTGTAGTAAGAAGAATTTATCAAAAATATTTTGACTAAACTTTAAAAGTTCAGTGCTAAACCAATCTGCTGTTAAAAATAGAGTTATTATAACAGCAATTAATTTAATACCAAAAGACAGTGTTTGCTCTTGTAATTGTGTAACTGCTTGTATTAAAGATAATAATATACCTGTAATAGAAGCGACTAATATAGGTGGAAGTGATAATACAAGGACTAAGTAAAAACACTGCATTACAGCATCAAAAACTAAAGAGTTCATAAAACACCAACAAAAACTTGATATAAATCTATCTTACTATAAATTTCTTTTATATAAAATATTTTTAGTCTCTTTAAAAAGACAATACTTAATAAAAATTTATCAATATTTATGTATATAAATTATATTAATTTTATTAAAAACATAAATTTTCTTTGGATAACTTCTTAATGTAGTATATTTCTGTATAAGATAAGTTTTACTTTATATAAGTAAATTTTATATTAAATTTTAAGAAGATAGTGTAGGTAAAAATGTATTTTTTTAAAGCATTTGTCTAAAATAAATTTATTAATTTGAATTTATGTATTACAATCAAAAGTAGGAAATATACATTTACTTTTAGTATTATTGTATTATTAATAACAAGAGGATAATGGAGTTTATTATGATATCAGCTGTAAATAATACATCTAATGTTACAACAAACGCTAGTTTTTCTAGTTTACCTAATATTAATTTGATTTTTGCTCAGCTACAAATGGAGCTTGCTAAAACCTCAAAAGATGAAGCTATGAGTAAGATTCAAACAATAAAGGAAAATCAAGAAAAATCCAAAGAAGTATCTAATGCTATTAATATGCTACGTGCTGTAAAGGATAAAGTTGGAGATGGTTCATTTACTGTACAAGTTCCAGATGAACCTGAAAAATTAGCAGATTTAGCTCTTACTAAATCTGGTATTAGTAGTGAGCAACACATAAAACAATATTTAGATGCTGTTGCTATCTTACGTAAATACAATGTTGAAGCAACTAGTGGTACAGTTAAAAAAGAAAATCTTGATTATATGATTTCATCTATGGAAACTGTTAATGAACAATTAAGTTCAGGCACACAACAAGATATGGTTATAATTCAAGATTTACTTGGTAGATATAACTCTTATACTCAAGGTGCAAGCTCTGCTGTATCAAAAGCTACAGATACATTAACAGTAGCAGCTACTGGTAGATAATATTCTATATTGAGACTTTGAGTTGTGAAAGTAATAGATGATAAACAAAAATTATATATTGCAAAAGTAGAAGATAAGGGTAACTCTCAAAATGAGGACCTTATAAAGTATAAAAAGGATATTTTTGAAAATGAACTTTTTAAAAATGAACCTTTTTTAAAAAATACTAAAACAAAGCAAGAAGAACAAGATTTATCATCTATTTTTTCATCTTTAATGCCATCTTCTAATATAACTATGGATAATAGTTATATAACTAATGAAAGTATTGATATAGATTTTAGTGAAATAGATGACAATATAAAAAATCTAGTTGCTAAAATTTTAATTAATAGTAGTGATTTATCTAATAATAAAGAAGTAGTTATCCTTCTTACTGAAAAAACTTTTTTAGAGGGAGTTAGTATTTCTTTAAGAAGATTGCAAGATGGCGTATTAAATGTACAAATACTTTGTCAAAATAATACTCAATATATAAATATTAATGAAAGTAAGGATATTCTTTTAGAATATTTAAAAGAATATGAAAAACTTGAGGTACAACTTGATTTAGCTATAAGTTAAAGCTTTTTGTATTGAGGGGGTTATGTGCCAATCTTAAAAGATCATATTATTTTTCAATTAAAAAATACTATTCTTTCTTATGAAAATAGTGGTATATCTTTTAATCTTGGTGACTCTTATAAAAGCTTAGCAAAAGTAATATCTTTAAATGCTTTTTCTAATATATATGCTCTAGCTCTTTGTGATACAAATTTTTTAAATTATATAGACATATCATATATAGAAGATACATTAAATGATGAGCTTATCTTAGCTTTATTTGAAAATTATTTTAAAAGCTATAAAGATAATTTATCCTCAATCTTAAATGAAAAAATTGATGTTATAGGCTATATAGATAAAGAAGAAGTACAAAGTTTTTCTTATAAACTTAATATTAATTATATAGATAATAATAGATGTAAACATCATTTTATCTTATATATAAAAGATTATGATGCCCTTTTATGTCTTTATAATGTTTTACAAAATTTACAGATAAAAGTAGCTCTTAAAAATACAGAAGTATCTTTAATTGAGGCAAAAGTAGTTATAGCAAGCGTATGTTTATCTATAGATGATATAGAAAAACTATCAAATCAAGATGCTATTTTATTAGATAGTAGTTTAATTAAGGATAAAAAAGCTTATATTACTATTAATAATTTAGAGGCATTAGTACATCTTGATGGTTTAAACATTATATTAGATGAAAACTTACATAGTAAAAAAGAGGTTGATATGAGTGATGAAAATTTATCCTCAAATGATGAGTTATGTAATCTAAAGGATATAAAAGTACAATCTTCTGTTATTTTAGATAGATTAACTTTAAGTATTGATGATTTAAGTAAAATTGCAAAGGGCAGCACTTTTATTTTAAATAATAATGCCCTAGAAAATTTAAGCTTAGAAATTCATGGACAAAGTATTGCAAAAGGCAGAGTTATTGAAATTGATAATAATTTAGCTTTTGTAGTAACAAAGGTTAAAGAAAAGGCTTAATTTATATATGGGTTTAAATACAGCAGAGGCATTAACACCAACAACTTTGATGTTTACTTTAGTTGTTTTAGGTTTATTACCTTTTTTTCTAACTTTAGTAACATCATATATAAAGATAATAGTGGTATCTCTTTTAATAAGAAATGCCTTAGGTATACAACAAATACCACCAACTATGGTATTAACATCACTTGCTATTATTTTATCTGTATTTGTAATGACACCTGTAGGAGTTGAAACCTATAATTTATTGCAAAATACAAATTTAAAACAAGATGTAGAACTTTTATCTTTAGTTGATGTGATCTCAAATGTATCAGAGCCGCTTAGATCTTTTTTAAAAGCAAATACTGATGATTCGATTTTAACTGCTTTTATGAATACAGCTAAGCAAATATGGCCAAAAGATATACATTATTTAATTTCAAAAGATAGTTTTATTTTTATTGTGCCATCATTTGTTATATCAGAATTAACAAAGGCATTTCAAATAGGTTTTTTACTTTATTTGCCTTTTATAGCTATAGATTTGATTATATCTAATATTTTGCTTGCTATGGGTATGATGATGGTATCTCCTATGACAATATCTCTACCTTTTAAATTAATGCTTTTTGTGACATTAAATGGCTGGTTTAAGTTATCTCAAGGTCTTTTATACTCTTATAGTTATGGAACATGATTATGGAAGTGTTATCTACAAAAGAAGAGAATATCTTATATTGTATCTTAAGTAATAAGATAGATGCTAGCAATGCCTATGAATGTCAAGAACAAATCCTATCTCTTTTAGAGCAAAATAAATCTAAAGATATTGTTATGGTGAGTTTTGAAAATACAGAATATATCTCATCTGCAGGTCTTAGATCTCTTTTTATGATAGATAAAGAGTGTAAACATCAAAATAAGAAGTTTATATGTATAAATCTAAAAGAGGCTGTGTTTAGTATTTTTAAAATTTCAGGTTTTAATAATATTATTCAAATTGTTAAAAATAAAGAAGATGCTTTATCTTTATTTCACTAATTTAGTTTATGTGAGATTTATGTTGTTTTTGCAAGATTTACTTGTTTTTTTAATTAAAAAACAATAATCACAATAACTACTAATTTTTAGTTTAGATATAAAAGGAGCTCAAAATGGATTATATAAGTAAAGCTAATGATTTAATTAAATCATTAAAAATTAATAATATTTCTTTAATAGATGAAAATGGTTACTCTTCTAATAAAGATGGTATTTTTAATTTATATCTATATACAGATAATCAAAAAAATCTCTTTATTTTTAGTAATATTTTAAATTTAAGTAAAGAAAGTAATGAGTATAAAAATACCATTATAAAAAAAGCTTTATCTTTAAATTTAATAAACTCTCTTGATGTTAATTATAAGATGGCCTTAGGTTCTGACAATATTTATTTTATACTAAATTTAGATTTAGATATTTTAGATGCTAATACTTTAGATAAAAGTATTAGTGACTTTAAGGACAATATTCAAAAGGTTTTAAAGTCTATGCAAGTTGATGATGAGACTTTGTCTTTTAAAGATGATAATGCCTCTTTATCTTTAAATGAAATGACTCATGCAATTTGGGGTTAATTTTTAATTAAAGCTAGATATTTTAAGTAAATTTAAGGAATAAATCATGATACAAGGACAAGTTAATTTAAATACTAATATTTCTACAGTAAATAATAACAATAATACAAATAGCACAACTACTGTAAGTAGTAATGCTACAAATGCTATAGCAAATAATAATGTATTACAAACACAAAATAGTATAAAGCATCATGATTTAAGCTTAAATAATACTTTAGATAGCAATGTCTTACAAAATATTAGTCCAAGTTTATTAACAAATAAGGATAATAATATTTATGACATTAGCACAAATGATTTTCATACTCTTTATGAAAGCAATAATGAAAAAAGAGATGTTTCTGATAGATTAGCCTTAGATATTGTATTTGCATCTAAAATAACAGAAGATTTAGCAACATCACTTGATGATACAAGCTCTGTAAATACTTTAAAAGATGTACATAAAGAGTTTTTATCTATAATCTTAAGTAAAGATATAGATAGTGCACAAAAAGCATCTCAAAACTTAGATACATTACTATCTAAATTAGATGTAAATAATAAAGACTTAAAAGAGCTTATTTTAAATATAGCTCATAATAAAGTCTCTATTTTAGAAAGCTTAGAGGCAAATAAAAATGCTTTTATAAAAGCAAGTGATAGTGCATCCTTTGCTAATTTTAGTATGCAAAGCATAAATACAAGTGATAGTTTGTCTATAGGTATAGCAAATATAGATAAAGATCTTACTTTTAATACTTATTTAAATGACAATCAAAATTCACTTTATAATAAAGATTTAAGTGCAAATGAAGCTTTAAAATCTTTTACTAGTGATTTTAGTACTAGCTATACATCTTTTTTAAATACAAATAAAGATGATATTTTACTTAGTTTTAAATTAGAACAATTATCAAGCACAAATAAAGAAAATGCTTTAGATAATCTAAATAAAGCTACAAATATAAATGATGTTTTAAATTTAAAACAAGATCTATCTTTAGTATCTAATCATGATTTTAGTGATGAGCATATAAATGAAGTAGAAAAAGAGTTTAATAATAAGCTTCTAAATTTAGTACAAGATAAGGTAGCACTACTTAATAGTGATTTAAAAGATGCTATTTCTTTAGATAATATAAAGGATGTTTTATTTAATTTAGGCGATCTAAGTGATAATGAATTAAAACTTCTTTTAGCTAAAGATAGCTCTTTAGCTATAAAACTTATAGCTCCTAATGATAATGATAGTTTAGATCTAAAAAGTTTAGATTCTTTTGTAAAAGATATCTTAAAAGATGATCAAAATGGTAATTTAAGCTCTTTTTTACAAAGAAGTACTACTTTACACCTTGATAATAATAAAAATGCTTTAAATAGAGTAGATTTAATGTGTTCATTACACAATCTATCTGATGTCTATAAAGCTATTGATAGTAATTTTGATATTAGTGATATTGATAACTTAACTAAAGATGATCTTACTCATATAGCTAATGCTTATATAAAAGATAATCAAGATAAAGCAATATCTTTAGCCTTAGTTAATAATATTTTAACTTTACAAAAGATAAAAACTAATGAAGATGTTTTATCTAATGCTTCAATAGATGATGCTTTAAGTAATCTATCAGATAGTTTTTCTAAAGATAGAATTAAAGAGCATATTGATAATTTATTATTTGTAAATGATAAAGAACTATTATCTACCTATAGAGATATTAATCTTTCATCACTACAATTAAGAAATAGAGGTTTTGTAAGTAATTTAAACTCATTAAATCCAAATAAAGATGCAAATTTACATTCTGATAATATTAGAAATATTATTTGCAAAAGTTTAAATTTACAAACTAATACTATAAATAGCTTAGATTTAAATAGTCTTTTACAAGTTTATGTCAAAAAGAATCAGGATATTGTTAATTCTATAAACAATATTGCAAAGGATGCTTTAGATGAATTATCTAAAGTAAATACAGCACGTGATGTATTTGTAAATGCTATAAATCAAGGTGAATATTTAAATAGTTTACTTGAAGCTCAAAATCTAAGCACTAAAACTTTAGGCGATATTCAAGGTGAAACTTTAGCTTATACATATTTTGCTTTAAAGGCTCTTTTAAAGAATGATGTAAGTTTACTTACAGATTATGAATTAAAAGATTTTGCCTTAAGTCATGAGGATATGCAAAATTTTGATGCATCTTTAGTAAAAGAAGCTTTACAAAATAGTACAAATAAATATGCAAGTATGACTTTTGCTCTTTTATTTGATAAGGTTGCACATGAATTAAATATAACACATGATGAGCTTATATCTTCATTATTTAATGGAGATACAAAAGATATCAAAAATACAATTGAGTCTAATTTATCTATATCTAATGCATCATTTGTAGATAAAAAAGAAGCTCTTAATAATTTAGCTGTTTTACATATAAATAATACTTCAAATAAAGAGTTACAAGTAAATTTAGATAACTTTACTACAACAAGTTCTAATTTAAAGGGGCTTTTTAGTAAGTTAAGTGGTAAAACATCTTCAAAAGAGTTTGTAGAAGATCTAAAAAATCTACAAAGCACACAAAATGAGCAAGATTTTAATCTAAAGCTAAAAGATTTTGCAAATAAATATTTGCAAGATCAAAATTTAGCTTATGCTGATATTGTAAAAATGGGTAAGCATTCTGATATGCTTGACTCAAGTACACATATAAAAAGAGCTTTTGTTAAAGCAAGAACTGAAGATAGTACTAAAGATAAGGTAAATATAAACTATGTAGATAATGCAAAAAATGTACATAGTATGCACTTAAATCAAAGTACTGATAATGTTTTATTAGATAAATTTGAACATGGTTTTGTAAAAGACAATATAAATACAGTAGGTCTTTTAACAAGACAAATTCAAGCTTTAGATGAGCTTATGTCTTTTGAGTCACAAAACTTTAATAATTTAACTAAAAATGAATATATTGATACTGCTTTAAATATTACTTTTATAGAAGCATGTGAAGCTTTTAATGTTAAAGATAAAAATGAGCTTATGAGCAAATATGCATTTACAAGTGCAAGTGATGCTCGCATCTTAGAGAGTAATGATTTAATTCAATTTATTCAAAATTCATTATTAAAATTTAATCTAAATAAAGATGTAGCTTTAAATTTAGCCTATAAAGCTGTTAAAGATTCTATTGTGTCATCTTTAAAAAATAGACTAGAAAGTGAAATTAATTCACGTGTAGATTTAAATCATCTAAAGGATAATCTATCTTATATAACATCAAGTCAAAAAAGAGAAATTATTCAAAAGCAAGATTTTATTAAGATTCAAAGAGATGCTACAGAAATTTTAGCTAATTTAGATGATGATTTAATGTTATCTTTTGATTTATCAAATAAAGCATCATTCTCTCTTGAGGTAGCTCCATCTATTGAGCTTTCTCAAAAATTAGCTGTAGGCAATAGTTTATCTATATCCCACAATACCTTAGATAATGGAGAAAAAGAAACTTTAATTTCCTTAAGTGCAAATTTACTTTCTGATACTTCTGTATCTGCAGGCATACAAGATGTTGTAAATCTAAGTGCAAGCTTAGGCTTAGATGGCACACATGGCATATCACTTAGTTTTAAAAATGACCATGATGCATCAACATTCTTAGCTTTAACTATGTCAAATAATCTAAAAAAAGAGGATTTAGTCTCAGTAAAGAGCATATCATCTCATAATCAACTAAATACAAATGTAAATCTATCTGCTGAAGTTGATTTATTATCCTTATTAGGTATTGATGAAAGTAAAGTATCTTTACAATCTAATTTCTCTATAGCATTAGGTGGTAGTATACAAAAAGAACATTATCTTGATAAAAATGTTATTACTTTAAGTAATAATAAAGAGGTTAATATATCTTTACTATCACTAGATGATAAGATAAAGAAAGTGTCTGATGTTATTGATTTAGTATCTGTAAATACAAAAGAAGGGAAATTATCTTCTGCTTTACAAGAAGTGCAAAATGCTTTAAATAGCAATTTATATACAGATTTTAATGCAAATGTAAGTTCTTCTTTACAAGTTACATCTAATTTGCAAAATACTAAACTTACAAATGCTACTCTTGACAATACTATAGCTACAGATTGCAAAAGATCTGTTTTAATCTTCTTTTTAGCTAAAAATAAATTAGATAAGACACAAATTGCAAATACTTTAATGCGTCTTGATGATATGCAAGAAAAGGGTATTGAAATCTCTAATATCACTATAAAAAGTGATTATGATAAAGATCTTTTAATAAATAAAGAGCCTTCTTTTAAAAGCACTTATGAAATAGCATTTTCAGATAAATTTAGTGCAAGTGAAGTTATCTTTACTACAAAAGAAGAGGTTTACAATAAAGAGCAATCTTTAAATGTAAGTATCTTAAACTTTGAACACACAAGTAGTGCAAGTAAAGAGCAATCTTATAGTTATAAATTAAGTTAAAGATGAGTTCAGATAAAACAGAATTACCTACCTCTAAAAGACTTCAACAGATAAGAGAGGAGGGTAATATTGCAAAGAGTGTTGAGGTAGTTACAGCTACTACAGTAGTATCTGTAATTGTATACTTCATACTCTATTTCTCATCAATTTTACAAATCTTAATAGACACTATGGACTATTGCTTTAAAACTGCTATAGCTATACCTTATGATAGAGCTTTATCTCTTATTGGCTATAGCGTTTTATTTGCTGCATTTAAAATAGTTTTTCCTATAGTTTGTGTGGTTATTTTATTTTCTTTAATTTCACTTTTAATTCAAACTAAATTTTTATTTGCTCCTAAAGCTGCTATACCTAAACTTGAAAATTTAAACCCTAAAAAATGGTTTAAACAGGTGTTTTCTAAAAAGAATTTATTTGAATTTTTTAAAAATTTGCTTAAGGTTTTGGTATTGAGCTTTGCTGTATTTAAAGCAAGCGAAGAAAATTTAAAAATAATTTTTAATTTACAAAATAGAAACATATCAGATGTTTTTAATGTTTCTGCTATTTTATTTAAGGACTTATTCTTATATACAATAGTTTCATTTTCAATATTAGCTATCCTTGATTATTTATATACTAAATATAAATATATAAAGGACAATATGATGTCAATTGATGAGGTAAAACGTGAGTATAAGGAAATGGAAGGTGATCCTTATATAAAACAAAAGAGAAAACAATTACATCAAGAAATGGCTAATCAACAAACTTTAGAAAATACTAAAAAAGCTAAAGTATTAATTGTAAATCCAACTCATTATGCTGTAGCTATTGATTATGAAAGGGGGCGTACAGATTTACCTATAGTATTAGCTAAAGCACAAGGATATGTAGCAAAATGCATGATAGATGTAGCACATGAGCATAATATTTTTGTTATGAGAGATATTCCTCTTGCTCGTGCTTTATTTGCAAAAAGTAAAGAGGGAGAAAGTGTGCCAAGTGATCTTTTAATGCAAGTAGCTTCTGTTTTACGCTATGTAATGCAAATACAAAAGGAGTCTTAATGTCATATCCATTAGAAGCTCTTTTAAATATAAGAGAAAATAAATATGAAAAGGCTAAGTCTTTAAAATTAGTTTTACTAAAGGCTCTTGAAAATGCTACTTCTAATATTCAATTATGTCAAAAAGACATAGATGAATATATTATTCAAAAAGAGCAAGAAATTAATAAAAACTATGATTTAATTATAAATCAAATCTTATCTAGACAAGATTTAGATCTTTTTTTTGATAAAATCAATGAGATAAATGATAAAGAACTTTATCTTTTAGATAAATTAAAAGACGCCAAAAATAAAAAAAGTATTTTGCAAGAGCAATATAATAAAGCTATAGAAGATTTATCTTTAGCTCAAAAGTCTTTTTACAAATTAAAAGAACATAAAAATAACTATCTTTTAGAAGTAAAAAGAATAAAAGAACAAGAAGAAGAAAATGACTCTTATGAATTTGTAGAGTTTAAATATCAAAAGAGGTAAAAATATGAACAATATAGATATTGATTTTGAAATTCAAAAAATTTTAGATGAGTTTAAAGATACAGAAGTTCTTTTTAAAGAGCTTGAGAGTATCTTACAAAAAAGTCATATTGACAACTCTTTTGAAGATAGAGAAAAAGCTTTAGCTCTTTTAAAGGATGCTATAAAAAAAGCAGAACAAGATGGTTCTTTACGTGCTTTATCTTATCAAGATGAAAAAGATAATAGTAAAAAAACTACAAGCATACGTAGAGGCAATGTTTATTTTGTTTAAGGTATAAATTCTATGGTATCTGTAAATAGCATTAACACTAATTACTTTAATTTAGATAGTGATAATAAGAGTAATTTTGTAAAACAAGTAGGAACTTTAGCTTCATTTAAAGCTGAAAGTGTACAAAATCCTGTATCTGCTTTACAAGATTCATCTGAAGAGCTAACTTTTGCTTTTGATAACTCTAAAAAAACTAAATTAAGTGATAGAAAGCAAAGAGATAAATTAGATAGCATGAAAGAGCGTATCTTAGAGTTAAATAAGATATTATCTAGTGTATCTAATGAGGCAAAAGATCATTTAGATAAATTTTTTATTAAGTGGAAAGAGAATAAGGCAAATTCTAAAGAAATACAAAAAGACATACAAAGTCTTTATAAAGATGCATCTCATCAATATGCTTTATTACATAGTCTTTATGATAATACTTCTGATGTAGCTTTAAAAAATGAATTAAAAAAAGCTCTTGATGCTATTTATGAGCAAAATAGCTCACACATTATAGCAAGTTTAAATAGTGTGAGTGAAAGCTCTAATTATTCTTTTGCAAATCCATTAGATCTTATATCTTCATATGCTCATGTAAGTCATGATTTTAATGATGCTTTTGATATCATTAATTATCTACAAGATAACTATGGTACAGAGCATATTAAAGATGGTCTTGATTTTCTATTTAAGTCTCTTTTTAATGATTTAAACTCAAAAGTAAGTTCTAAAGATGAAATTGCCTTAAAGACATTAGCATCAAGTCTTACTCGTGCTAAAGAAATAAATTCAGCTTTAAGTACAGTAGAGTCTTTTATAGATAGGGTTAAAGATGTTCATAATATCAATACTAATAATTTAAACTCCTTTAATCTTCTAAATAAAGCACTAAATTTATCTGAAAATAAATTTATAAGTACTATAGCTATACGCTCTTTATATCAAGAAATAAAAGAGCAAGATATAGAGACAGAAGTTGTTTTATCTCAAGAATTTAAGATGATGATACAAGATCTAAACTTAAATCTCTTTAAAAGTATAGATATAAGAACTAATTTTATTGAAGCTATATCAAATCATATAGATGCTTTAATTAAAAAAGAAGATGAGTATTTAGCAAGTTTATAGGTCTTTATTTATGTTTATAAAAGAAGTTTTAAAATTTATAGAATATCTTAAATTTAATAATATAAGCTTTGATGAAAATACTCCTTTTAGTTTTATTTTAGATAATGATTTTTTAATAACACTAGAAAGTAGTATAGGTTCTGATAAGTTTTTAATTATAACTTTGTCCTATAAATTAGACTATTTTAATAAACATTTATTAAAGAAAGCCTTGTCTTTATCATCGTTAGATAATTTATCTGATATTGATTATACAGTAGGTTACTCTTTAGATACTTTACTTTTAATTACAAGTTTAAATAGTAATTGTACTTTTTATGACATTGAAAATGCTATTTTAAAATTAAAAGTAATAATATCAAGATTAAAAGAGGATATTTAAGATGAAAATTGAAAGATTACAATCTCAAATTAGTATAGATGGTGTACTACCTCAAGCCTTAGATAAACACCTACCTAAGAGTTATCTAAATTCTACTTCTTTAAAAAGTGAATTAAAAATAGATGGTCTTTTTAAAAAAGATTGCCTTAAAAATAATATAGAAGATGCTTTCTCTCTTTCTAATATAGATAGAGTTTTAGATCCAACTATTTTTAATAAAAACTTAAAAAAGATTTATTTCTTATTAAGACAACATTTAGATGATGAAGATATAAATGCTTTTATACAAAAAGATCTTGAAACTTTACTTATAAATAAAGATCTTTTTGAACAATATAACTCTCTTATTGTAAGTAATTAATTATGCTAGAACTTTCACAAGATGAGTATATAAGTTTTAAAAGACTTATTTATTTTTATTTAAAAACAAATATGTTTGATAGCGCCTATAGGGGTGCTAAAGTCTTAAGTAAAATCTATAAAGATGACATATGGAGTCTTGGTGTACAAATTATTTGTGCAGATTCTATGGGAAATTTTGATGAGGTTATAGATAAAACTCATGATCTTAGTAGATTTGAACAAGATAAAAAAATGTATAAAGCACTACTTTTTTTAAAGATAAGAGCTTATTTTAAAAAAGGTAGAGAAAGTGAAGCTAAAGAGCTTTTAACATCTTTAGAACTTATGTAGAGATAATGTATGTACTTATTAGATAGTGCAAGAAGTGGTGCAGCTTTAGTAACTAAAAACGCTGATATTTTGCTTATTATTATGGTAGTTGCAGTTATTACCTTAATGATTGTACCTCTACCTACATTTTTAGTAGATTTACTAATATCTGCAAACATATCAATGTCATTTGTAATTTTAATGATGACAATGTATGTTCCTAACATATTAGCATTTTCATCTTTTCCAACACTATTATTATTTACTACATTATTTAGAGTAGGTTTAAATATAGCTACTACTAGACTTATATTACTACAAGCTGATGCAGGTGAAATTATATTTACCTTTGGTGACTTTGCTTTAGGTGGTAATTTTGTTGTAGGTGTAGTGGTATTTATTATTATAGCTATAGTGCAATTTTTAGTTATAGCAAAAGGTGCAGAAAGAGTATCAGAAGTTGGAGCTCGTTTCTCTTTAGATGCAATGCCAGGTAAACAGATGTCAATTGATGCTGATTTAAGAGCAGGTAGTATAGATGGAGATGAAGCTCAAAAAAGACGTACTAATGTATCTTTAGAAAGTCAAATGTATGGTGCTATGGATGGTGCTATGAAATTTGTAAAAGGAGATGCTATAGCAGGTCTTCTTATAGCACTAGTAAATATTGTAGCAGGCACTATAATTGGTGTTACTCAAAATAATATGTCAACATCAAGTGCCCTTGAGTTATATGGTGTTTTAACTATTGGTGATGGTTTAGTATCTCAAATACCATCTTTATTAGTTGCAATATCGGCAGGTATTTTAGTTACAAGATCGGGCGAGAGAAGCAATAATGTAGGTGAGCATATTGGTACTCAAATTTTTGCTGAACCAAAAACATTATATATATCAGGTATATTAGTTTTTTTATTTGCACAAATACCAGGTTTTCCAAAGATACAGCTTTTTTTAATAGCAATAATTTTATGTGCTATGGGTTTTTCTTTAAAACATTTAAATAAAACAAAAGAAAAACTAGATCCAAAAGATGCTTTAGCTAAAACTCTAAGTCCTGCTATATCTAAAAAAAGCAAAAAGAATTTATTTAGCAATATAAATACAAAAGCTGATGATTTTGCACCTGTTGTGCCTTTAATTTTAGATTTAAGTTCAAATTTAAAAGACAAACTTGATTACACTTTATTAAATGAAGAATTAGGTTCTTTAAGAAATGCTTTATATTTTGATTTAGGCGTTCCTTTTCCTGGTATTAATTTAAGAGAAAATCCATCTTTAAATGAAGATGAGTATTTATTAAATTTAGATGAAATTCCAATCTCAAAAGGTAAACTTGAAAATGATTGTGTACTTTTTAGAGATGATCCTGACAATATTCGTATCCTTGGCATTGATGTTTTTGAGGGTATGGATTTTATGCCATCAGAAAAAAGCTATTGGGTAAAAAGTAGTGATAGCATAAAGTTAGATAAATTAAATATTCAATATTATAGTCATGAAAAGGTAATAGCCTTACATTTATCTTTTATTTTAGTAAGACATGCAAGCTCTTTTATAGGTCTACAAGAAACTAAATTTTTATTAGATAAAATGGAAGTTGATTTTCCTGATCTTGTGCATGAGGCTCAAAGATTATTGCCTATACAAAAGATATCTGACTTATTAAAAAGACTTACTCAAGAACAAATATCAATAAGAGATTTAAGAGCTATACTTGAGGGTATTATTCAATGGGCTCCTAAAGAGAAAGATCAGGTTATGCTAAGTGAGTATGTAAGAACTTGTCTAAAAAGACAAATATCTTTTAAATATTGTGCTACACAAAATTTATTACAAGCTATTATCTTAGAGCCTAATGTTGAGGAGATTATAAGAAAGTCTATAAGACAAACATCATCAGGTGCTTTTTTAGCACTTGACCCAAAACAGAGCAAATTATTTTTAAATGAACTAAAAAGGGCACTTGGCAAAAGAAAAAATAAAAATATAGTTTTAATTGCATCTATTGATATAAGACGTTATGTCAGAAGATTAATTGAAAATGATTTTTTTTCTCTTGCTGTTTTAGATTATCAGGAATTAACACCTGAAATTTCTGTGCAGCCTATAGATAGAATAAGATTATAGAAAAGAGGTTATATATGTCTTTAGAAAAAGAAGTAAAAGAAGCTGTAGCTTTACTTGCCAAGGGATACAATTTAGCAGATCTAAGTGGTCTTAGTGAAGATCATATGGAAGCATTATATGCTTTAGCTTATCAATATTATGAGGCAGATAATTTTCAGGATGCAAAAAACATATTTACATCATTATGTTTATATGATACTAATAATGAAAAGTATTACATGGGTCTTGCCGCAACTTTACACAGTTTAGGCGAATATAAAAATGCTGCAGATATGTATTCAGTAGCATGTGTCTTAAGTGGATTATTAAATCCAGAACCTATGTATTTTGCCGCTATCTGTTTATTAAAGAATAATCAAAGAGAAGATGCTATTACAGCATTAGAATCTATTGACATAATGGGAAGAGAAGGCAATAAACTTGATGTAAGTTTTAAGGAAAAAGCTAAAAACTTACTTTCAATCTTAAAAGAGGAAAAATAAATGGATACTGTAAATAAAATAAATACAAGTGCCATATTGCCTACATCTAATGATGCTTATGCAAATGTAGATGTAGCAAAACAAGCTGTAGTTCCTACAGCTAATGTTGCACATGCTTTATCTTTATTATCAGAAAAGCCAACATTGCAACAACCTAAATCATTATCAATGTCAAATATTGCAAATCTAAGTGATGAAGCTTTGCAATTAATGCTAGGTAATGATGAGAGAAATATCACTGTAAAAAGTGGCTTATCTGCAATAAAGACTAGAAGTGATGAAAAGCAAGCTATTTTGCATGAACGCTTAGATAATTTAAAAGAGCAAATGAATAAAGCTCAAAATCAAGGCTTTTTAGCAAGTTTAAGCAAAGCTTTTAAATATATAGCTCTTGCTTTTACAGCAGTAGCATCCCTTGCAACAGCAGCTTTTGGTTTTGTAACTGCAAATCCTGCTATTCTTGGTGGTAGTATATTACTTGGTTTTTCTGCTATTGATCAAATAGTATCAGAGGCAACTAATGGAAAAGTAAGTCTTTCTTCATTAGTTCAAGAAATAACTAAAGTATTTGGTGATGATAAAAATATTGGTAAGACAATAGGTGAAGTTTTATCAGCCATAATAGGTCTTGCAGCTGCACTACTATCTGGAGTTGGCTCTTCAGGTCTTGCAGCAAGTGCAGGTAAACTTGCATCCTTATTAAAGGATTTATCTAATATAGCAAATGTAGTTTCTAGCACCACACAAGTTGTAAATGGTGGTGTTAATATAGCCAAATCTGTTAATACTAAGGAAATTATAGATCTTGAATCTGATAATAAATTCCTTGAGGGTCTTTTAATGAAGATCAAAGCAACAGATGAACGTGATAGCGAGTATTTAAAGCAAATACTTGAGAAGACATTACAACTAAGTGATAGCATAAAAGGTATTATTGAGTCATCAAATAATACATTATCAGCTGTTGTATCTAATAATGTTCTAAAAGCGTAAAACTACATATATTTTATAAATAAAAAGGTTCAAAAATGTTAAATATAAATAAAGACTTAGCTATACAAAACACTCAATATAATGTTGATGGCACAGCTCCATTAAATGCTACAAAGATGGCATCTAATCCTGTTGTGCCACCTGCAAATTTCAATAGCGTTGCAAAAGAACTAAATGAAAAGATAGAAATTGCAAAGCCTACTGTAGAACTTTCTCATAAGAAATTAGATAACTTAGCTACTGTATTACCTTTATCAGGTGTTGCTATTTTAGCTCTTATAGAACAGTTATTTAGTGAAAGCATTAAGCAAAACAGAGATGAAGCTTATAAAACACAAATGCAACTTGCAGATAGTATGCAATCACAAGCTGATAAGTTAAAAGAAAAAGCTACACTTGTATTAGTTGGCGGTGTTTTAGGTGGTATGTTTGATATATCAGGTGGCTTAATTTCATCAATTGGTATGTCACGTGCCTACACTAAATTTAAAAATGATGATTTATTATTACAAAAACAAAGTAATTTTATAAACTCATTTACTAAAGGTACTGACTTTACAGGCAAGATTTCAAAATCACTACCTGAATATTTTGCATCTATGCAAGATGTTGAGATAAAGGAATTTGAAGCTAATGAAAAGCGTATTCAAGCAAGTGTTGAGCATTTAAAGTCTGTTAATGAGTCACTACAACAAACAGTAGCAAAAGCTATTGAAAATTATGCTGTTATTGCTAGAACTCAAAATGACACTTTAGCAAGAATATTAGGCTAATTTAATCTTATAAAAAAGAAGAGATATGTATATAAAGACAAGAGCATTTGAAGTTTTAGAAAAAATCTATAAAGAGGGTAATTATACTTTTGCAAATGATAATTACAATTTGCAATATCTATATTTAGACTCTTATTTATTAGAGATAAAAATCTTAGACACAACATTGTTAGTCTCTTGTTCTTTATATACATTTTCAGAAGATGAAGATGATTTAATTTTGCTTGAGAAACTTTGTTCTCTAACAAAATCGATATATTTAGATCATAAGATCAATACTTGTTTAAAAGATAATAAATTTTGTGTAGAAATTAATATTAATTGTGAAGATTTAGATATTGATAAGTGTATTTCTGTCTTTACAAACTATGTAAATGATTTGGATTTGTTTAATAATTTTATTGAGCAAAATACTAAAAGTACAGAAAGCTTTATCTATATTGATATTTAATAAAAAAATCATATCTTTTTTAATCTAAAAGTGAGATAAAATGTTCTATAAAGTTTTATATATAAACTATAAAAGTATATTTAAAAAAATAGTTATAAGTTCAACTTTTTTATTAAGTATATTTACTACTAGTATATATGCAAATGATTTTACTAAAACATATTCACACTTTAGCTCTAATGAAAATATAGTTAATCTTTTAGCTGATTTTGCTAAAAGTCAAAATTATAATTATGGGATATCTGATAAGATACAAGGTAATATTTCAGGTAAATTTGATGCAATTGATCCTAATTTATTTTTACAAGGATTAAAAGCAGCCTATGGTCTTGATTATTATATTTTAGATAATTACATCTATTTTTATCATGAAAGTGAAAATAATAAGGTTATTTTTAAGCCAACTACACAAAGTGTAAATACACTTATACAAAAATTAAATAATGCAAATATTATTTCTAAGAACTTAAAATTAAAAGCAAAATCAAATGTTTTTTTAGAAATAGAAGGACCTTCTATTTATACAGATGAAATTGTAAGCACAGCTAAAAGTTTAGATAATAATATAGATGATAAAGTTATTATTAAGATTTTTAAATTAAAGCATGCTAAAGCTGATGATATACAAGTAAACTCTATGGATAGAACTATTAATATACCAGGAGTTGCCTCTATATTACAAAAAATGGTAACAGGTAATACTAATAGTTTAAATCAAAATATAAAGCATAATAATACATCTAAAGTTGAAGGCTTAAGAGGCTCTGGTCTTGCTCTTTCTAAAGACAATACTGAAACTTTAGAAAATGCAGATACACATAAAATTGAACACAATATAAATATAATAGCAGATCCAAGAATTAATGCTGTTATTATTCAAGACTATGCCTATCGTATGCCTTATTATGATGCTGTTATCAAAGAATTAGATGTAGCTGTACGTCTTGTTGAAATACATGCAGCTATTGTGGATGTTGACTCTAATGAAACAAAAAATTTAGGTATAGACTGGGGTGGCTCATATAAAACAGGTAATTTTACCTTAGGTGGATCTAATGGTAATTTTTCTGAAATTGTGCCTTTAGTTAGTGAAACTAATGGTGGTATTTTCTCTACTATTTTTAATACCTCACACACATCTTTTTTAATGAAAGTAAATCTCCTTGAAAGAGATAAAAAAGCACAAACATTAGGTAAACCATCTGTTTTAACCTTAGATAATGTTGAAGCAACTCTTGAGGATACAACAACAAATTATATACCTATAAAAGGCTATCAAGATAGTGATCTATTTAAGATTGAATCAGGTACAGTATTACGTGTTACACCTCATATTATAGATGGTGATGATGGTCAGACACGTTTTATTCAAATGGTAATATCACTGCAATCTAATCAAGATGCTAAAAATCAAACCTTACTTTATAAGGATGGTAATGTAATTGCACCTACAATAAAACAAACTAGAATTAATACACAAGCTTTAGTTAAAGAGGGGCAATCATTATTAATTGGTGGCTATTATGTTGAAAGTGATGATAATGCCTCAAGCGGTATTCCAACTTTAAAAGACTCATCTCTTGTAGGTGGTCTTTTTGGTAGTACACAAAAAGGAAAAAATAAAAGAGAACGTCTATTACTTATAAGTCCTAAAATCTTATCTTTAGATGAGTTTAATGTTCCAAGTGGCATTGATTATCAGAAATTTGAACGTTCTCCTACACAAAATGATTATAAAATAAGAGAAGTAAAGAAAGAAGAAAGCTCAGGTTGTAGCTCTACTAGACAAAGTTAAGGAAGTTTTATGCAAAATAACAGGCTACAATTTAGATTTTTATCTGGTGATAAAATAGGAGCAAAATTTTTCTTAAATCAAGGACGTTATATCCTTGGTAATACTATTAATTGCGATATATTAAGTGATGATAATGAAAATGATAGCCATGAAATAGAAATATCTATAAATGCACATTTAGAAGTTTTTATAAGTGCTATAAAAGGTATATGCTATGTAAATGGTGTAGAAATTAAAAATAATCACAAACTTTTAGATAAGGAAATTGTATCTTTTGCTACATGTTCTTTTATGTATGCAAATAATAATGAAGATTTTGATTTAGTAAATTTAAATAATATTACTGCAAAGGACAAAGAAAGTGCTCTTATAAAAAGTGATGATAATACTATATCTAAACAAAAAGTAGAGACTACATCAAGTTTAGATAATTTTCATTTATCAAAAAAGCATATTATCTTTCTTTTAATAGGTCTTATTATATTATCTTTATTGCTTATATCTTTATTATTTGGTTCATCCTTATTTAAAGATAAAAATACTTTAGATAATGATATAGATAATATACAAAAATATATAAGTTCAAATAATGCTTACAAAGATATTGTTGTATCTAAAGTAGATAATGATCTCTATTTTAATGGCTTTATTGATACTAATAAATTATTGAAAGAATTTATAGTACAAATGCCAAAATTATCACATTCAAGCATTATTAAAATTAAAACTAAAGAAGATTATATAAATGCTATAGTTAAATCTTTTGCTTTAAGAGATTTATATTTACGTATCATTTATGATAATGATTTAGATAAATATATATCTTATGGTTATGTAAAAGATAAAAATATAGAAGCTAGTACCTATTTAGATGTAAAAAAAGATCTAAATATAGATAATCTTATCTTTAAAAACACCTATAAAAATGAAATTTTAGATATAGTTAATAGATTAAATAATAAATATCAATTAAATCTAAAATTTAATTATCTAAAAGGTAAGATTTTATATCAAGGTGAGCTTAACTCTGATAATTTAGATAAATTTGAAAGCTTTAAAGACGATGTTAAAAAAGAAGTGTTAGCAGATGTTGTCTTTGAAAAAGATAAGGATAGCTTAAATTCATCTATTGATTTTTATAAAGATGAAATTAAAGAAGTTTTTGCTGATAATAATTATTTTGATATCTTAGGTTTTAATGCTAAAGATATTACAGGAGTTACTATAGAGCCATTACGCTTTTTAAGTCTAAAAGATGGTTCACGTCTTTTTGAGGGCAGTTTATTATCAAGTGGCTATATTATAAAAACAATAAGTATTAATAATATTGTTTTACAAAAGGGAAAAAATGAGGTTGTATATGAACTTAAATGATATAGATACAGATCTACTATTTTCAGATGATATTGATAATCATATATTAAATGAAATAAAAGAGAATTTATATGATACTTTATCTATATTAGATAATAAACTTAAATTAGGTTTACCTTTAGGTGAATACGATACACATTTTGCTTATTTTAATGCTTTAAATGTAGCTTTCTCTTTAGTAAATGACTTATATAAGGAGTAAATATGGAAATATCTCAACATGGTCTTAATGCTCTTTTAAAACAAGGTTTAGACTCTTTATCTCAAAAAGAAACAGAGCTACGAGACAAAATGGATAATTTTGCAAATTTAGATGCTGCAGATCAAAATGCTAACTTAATTGAATTACAATTTTATATAGGTCAATATAATGCAACTGTTGAGCTTTTAAGTAGTATAACTAAATCTATATCTGATACAGCTAAATCTATATCACAAAAGGTATAAACTTATGGAAGTTTTATCTAAAGATAAAATAAGATTTTTAATAAGGCTTGCCTTTAGTGCTATATCTCATGGTAAGGTTACTTATGGCAAGGAGATTTTAAAACATTTACTTGAGGCTGATAAGTCTTTAGTCGCCGCAAAAATAGGTCTTGCCTTTTCTTATATTGTCATTGATGCTTTTCAAGATGCAGATGACATTTTAGAATCTATAATAAAGGAAGATTCTTTAAATTATGAAGCTATAGCTTTTTTAGCTTTATCTAAATCATTACAAAAAGATATAAGTGTTTTATCTTTAGTAAAAAAAGTACCTCAAAATGAGACTTGTTATAGTCTTTGTAAAAATGCTTTAGAAATTTATAATCAAAATGAAAATTAAAAAGTTTTTGCTATCTATATGTTTATTTATATCTTTAATATCAGGTTGTAAAGAAGTATTGATATCTGATTTAAGTGAATCAGATGCAAATGAAGTATTACAAACTTTGCTTATAAGAGGTATTGATGCTAAAAAAGAAAGAGCTAATAAAAATGGTTTTGAGGTTTTAGTTGAGGATAAAGATTTTATAAGAGCTCTTGAAATTTTAAAAGAGCATTCACTACCACGAGAAAAATTTCAATCCTTAGGTAGTATATTTTCAAATCAAAATATGATTTCCTCTCAAACAGAGGAGCTTGCAAGACTTTCTTATGCTATTTCTCAAGAGTTATCAGCTACATTTAGTCGTATTGATGGTGTATTAGATGCAAGAGTACATGTTGTATTAGTACAGCACGATCAAGCATCTAATATAACAACAGCACCATCTGCTGCTGTTTTTATTAGACATATTGAGTCATCACCTATTATTAATATGATAAGTGGTATAAAAGAAACTGTAGCCCGCTCTGTACCTGGTTTAACCTTAGATAGAGTATCTGTATTAACAGAAGTATTTAAAGAAAATGTTATAAAACCAACTCTTGTAGAAGAAAAATGGTATGAGAATGTATATATAGTTGTATCTATTAGTATTTTCTCCTTTATTTTCATTTTACTATCTATATTTACTATCTTTTATATAAAAGGTTTTAGATTTATAAAAAAGGTGTAATAAATGCAAAGAGATATAGCTCTTGAAATTGTTTCAAATAAGGATTTATTACAAAAGATAATGCTTTTTAATGATGATTATTTTTACTCAAAAATTATGCAAGAGTCTAATAGTCTAAGTTCATTATATTTACAAAATAAATCTAATTTCTTTTATAAAAAGTATAAAAAAAAGAAATTTTCTTTTGATATTAAATGTCAAAGAATATGCCTTTTAGATGATAATGCTCTTTATACACAAGTTAGATATTTAGGAGCAAGTTTAATTGCTTTAAATATAAAAGAGGCTATATTTAAAGAGCAAAAACAATTAATTTTAGATAATATAGATAAATCTTTATATAGTTTTATTGTAGATTTTGCATATCTTTATTTTCCTAAATCTTTTTATTTTAATTTTTATAAAGGAGATTTAAAAAGTGCTCTTTTATATATAGATAATTTAGGTTTTAGTTCTTTAAAGGCAATAAGTTCTTTATTTAATGATAATGATTTAGAGTATTATTTTATACAAAGACTTTATGCTAAATATAAAGGAGCTTTTACAGATATAGATAAAAGTTTTACATTAAAATTATATGCTCTTATGTTGCAAGCATTGAAATATCAAGGTAGTCCATGGATAAGCTATTTTCAATAAGTGATAATAATATAAAGATTAATAAAGATAAAAAAATAATAAAAGCTAAAGACTTAAATCTTTATTATGATAGTAATGAGATTATTAAAAAAGCACAAGAAATTGCAGATGATATTATAGAAAAAGCTAAAGAGCAGTATAATCTGCGTTTTAGTGAGGGCTATGCTTTAGGACATGAAAAAGCTATACAAGAGACAACAGAAAAACTATTAGATAGTGTTGTATCTACAATAGATTCTATTGAAAAATTAGAAGATGATATTGTTGATGTTGTGCTTTTATGTGTTAAAAAAATCATTGGGGATATAGATAGTGATAAAAGGATTACTTTAATTGTAAAAAAGGCATTAAGCACTGTTAGAGCTGAGCATCGTATTTTAATAAGAGTAAGTACACATAATGAAAAAATAGTAAAAGAGTCTTTACAAGATTTTTTACTATCAGCAGATGGTAGAAGTGGTTATATTGAAGTTTTAGCAGATGCTCTTTTAAATAATGATGATTGTATTTTAGAAACAAAGATGGGTGTTATAGATGCAAGTTTACAATCACAATTAAATATTTTACAAAAAGCACTTTATGATAAGGTAGGTTATAGTAAAAATGGCTCTTGAGTATATAGCAAAGATGCTAAAAGACGCTGTAAATGATCTTTCTACTATAGAAATGAAAGGGCGTGTAGTTGAAGTAACAGGTACAGTCATAAAGGCTATTATACCTGATGTTAAAGTAGGTGAACTTTGTATTTTAAGAAATAAGGGTAGTAATTGGTCATTAAAGGCAGAGGTTATTGGCTTTTCAAAAAATATGGCTATATTAACTCCTTTTGGAGATTTAGAGGGTATTTCTTATCAAACTGAGGTTATATCTACAAAAGATGTTTTATCTATACCTGTAGGTTATGAGCTTTTAGGTAGGGTTGTAAGTGGTATAGGAGAAATTATAGATAATGGACCTAGTTTAAAAACACAAAAGTACTATAAAATTTATGCAAATCCTCCATCTGTTATGACACGAAAGTTAATTGATAAACCTTTATCTTTAGGTGTACGTTGTATAGATGGTCTTTTAACTTGTGGTTTAGGACAAAGATTAGGTATTTTTGCAGCTGCAGGTGGTGGCAAATCAACGCTTTTAGCTTCTATTATAAAAGGTACTAGTGCAGATATTTGTGTTATAGCTTTAATTGGTGAAAGAGGTCGTGAAGTTTTAGAATTTATAGAACACAATTTAGATAAAGAAAGTTTAAAAAAGACAGTTTTAGTTGTATCTACATCAGATAGATCTTCTATGGAGAGATTAAAAGCTGCCTATACAGCAACAACTATAGCTGAATTTTTTAGAGATGAGGGTAAGAATGTTTTATTAATGATGGATTCTGTAACACGTTTTGCACGTGCACAGCGTGAAATTGGTCTTGCAGCAGGAGAGCCACCTACACGTCGTGGTTATCCACCATCAGTATTTTCTACTTTACCAAAACTTATGGAGAGATCGGGTAATTCTGATAGGGGTTCTATTACAGCTTTATATACTGTTTTAGTTGAAGGTGATGATATGACAGAGCCTGTTGCTGATGAAACACGTTCTATTTTAGATGGTCATATTATATTATCAAGAAAATTAGCAAGTTTAAATCATTATCCTGCTATTGATGTGCAATTATCTGTATCTAGGGTTATGAACAATATAGTAAGTGCAGAGCATAAAAAAGCTGCTAATATGTTAAGACAAATTTTATCTAATTACTCTAAAATTGAGCTTTTAGTGCAATTAGGTGAGTATAAAAAAGGCAATGATAAAGATAGTGATTATGCTATAGAGCATATTGATAAAGTTAATGATTTTTTAAAACAAAATGAAAATGAAGTATCTTCTTTTGAGGATACATTAAAACTTTTAATTAATGCTATAAGTTAAAATTTTAAACCTTCTTTTTTGTATTTATCATAAAAATACATAACTTTTTTAACATAATTTTGTGTTTCCAAAAAAGGAGGTATACCCTTATATTTTTTGACATTTTGTGGTCCTGCATTATAGGCTGCAAGACTTAATTTAAGATCTTTAAAATAAGTTAATTGCTTTTTTAAATATTTAGTACCAGCATTAATATTTTCAAATGGATCGTAGGGATTTTTAACATTTAATTCAGATGCTGTATCTGGCATTAATTGCATAAAACCTATAGCACCTTTTTTGGATATAGCATCTAAATTAAAAGATGATTCTGTTTTTATAATAGCTGCTATTAATTCTTTTTCTATATCATATTGTTTTGCTATATATTCAATAATATTTAATATTTCAGCACGTGTTTTCTTATCTTGATTAAACTTAGTTACAAGTTCTAAAGATAGCATTTTATTAAAATATAGTTTATGAGCATGAGATGATAATTTATAAACATCCATATTATCAATTTTGTTCTCAATAATATTTGTGTCATAAATAGATCTAGCTTTTACATCATTATGACTTACTTCTATATTTAAAAGTTCAGAACTTATTGTTATAGAGGTAAAGAAAATTGAAGTAGAAATTAGAATTTTTAAAGATGTATAAATCAATATGCTACCTATATAGTCCTTGTGATTTTTGTATTGTTACTTAAAGCAATATAGTTTAATCCTTGTAGAAACAATGTAAATCTCACGTAAACTACCTATATTATAAAGTTAAAAAGTATTTACTAATATAAATTTTTCTTTTATAAAAAACAAGTTAAGTTTTTAAAACACTAAATATATTTGTCTATAAGACTTGATAATATTAGAATAATTATGGTATAGATTTATCTTAAAGCACTAATACTAGATTCAAATTTAAAAGGATTAAAAATGAGATTAAGAGAAGTTTTTAAACGTAATTTAGAGTTAGTTATGAAGTTTAGAGGCATTAGTTATTTTGATTTATATAAATTAACAAATGGAGATATATCTGTAGGATATTTAAGTAAAATTAGAAATGATGATGAAATAAATCCAACTTTAAATAAGATAGATACATTAGCAAAAGCTCTATCTGTAAATTCTTTAGATTTATTAAATCCAAATTTAGATTTAGAGAATCTAGACTTACCAGATGGTTATGTAAGAGTATCATATGTTTTATCTTATCCTCGATCTATAGCTGTTAGAGGATGGGAGCAAATAGCTTTAGATCAAATAAGATATAAAAGACAAATAAAGAAAAAAATATAAAAGATTTTAGTAATAAATTTGCATAAAAAAAGAGAGAAGTTTATGTGTGGTGTTTTTATTGATGCTAAGAGTATATTAGATATTAAAGATTTAGAGACAGTATTGTTAATAATATCTATTAAATTTGATAAAAAACCACAATTTCTGCATGTATATGATTGTGGAAATTTAGCTCTTAGTTTACAAATTAAATCTTTTTGCTCAAATAATGGTATTACTTATAATAAATCAGATATTTCAATAAGAAATTCATCTTCTATTGATCTAATGTTTGATATTTATGAGTATATAGATAAACTTACAACTGTAGTTATTGTAGGTGATGATAAGATCTTTACTAAGATTAGCAAAGTAGTTTTAAGCAAAAACAAACAATGTATAAATATAAGGCATAAAGCTTGTGATTTTGAGCAAGAATATTCAAGAACAATTTATTTAGATAATCTTATTTTTAGAAATAGTTATGTTGATGAAGAAATTATTCACAATGTTGAATTTTATAATAAAAATATTGAAGTTTTATCTCAAAGTATAAATTCTATAAAAGAAGATTCTTTAAAGAATATAGAAAAATTTAAAAAATACTTTCTTTCTATGATTGAAGTAATTTCAAATATACAAAAGCAAAATGAACAAAAGATTAATAGTTTAGAGGGAAGCTTTGATGTTTTAAAAGAAGACTTGGATATGATTTTGTCATTTATTTCAGGTCTACAAACTAAAGATAATAAAACCTCAATAAATGTAGAGGAAGCTATAGTCAATAAGCAAGAACATGAAAAAGAGCCTACAAGTGAAGATGTAGATACAATATCTTCAAGTAATGAGCAAGAGCATAAAGAAGAGCCTGCAAATGAAGATGTAGATACAATATCTTTAAGTGATGAACAAGAAGAGATAGAATTTGAAGTTCTAAATGATAAAATCTTAGAAACAGCAGAGTTTGCAGTAGATATAGAAGAGACTTCAGATTTTGAAATAAATGATGAGTTAGTAGAGAAAGAAGATTACTATCTCTAATGAAAATATCATTTCTTCTAAAGAATCAAATAAGCTTTTACCTAAAAATTTATTTGATTATGATGTTAGGTATTAACATATATTTAAAATAGGTAATTACTTAATTAAAGAGAATATAAGGGATAAATATGTCAATTTAAACACTTTATTTGATTTAATGAAGCATTATGACTTAGATATTATGCAAAAGTACAATATTCAAGATATAAATGACTTTAAAGAGTATTTAAAATGCTTAGATATAAGTGTTGATGCTGATAATATAGTAAGCTTATCATATTTAGAATATGTAGAAAATATTCTTGATCTGCTATAGTAGCTTTGCATTTATAAATACAATAAATCTTATGTGTAGGGATATATTTTAGTTTGTATTATTAAAAACTTGATACAAGCAAATCTTATGTTGTGAACTTCATTTAAAATAATAAAATCTATTTAAATAGATTAAAAGGATGTTTATATGATAGGTGTTTATATTGATATTGAAAATTTACAAAGTATAGATTATCTAACAAAAGCACTAGACATAATAGAGCAAAATTTTGATCAAAACTTAAAGTATGTAAAAGCTTATGCTAATTGGAATATTCCTGCATTAGAAAAAAAACGTACTTTTTGTTTAAATAAAGGTATTGTATGTCATCAGACAAAATCACCTAATAAAAAAAATGCCTCAGATATTGAATTAATGCTAGATGTTTATGAGCATTTAGATGAACTTACAACAATTATTGTTGTAAGCGATGATAGTGATTTTACCTGTCTTAGTGAAAAGATTTTAAGTAAAAATAAACAATGTATAAATATAAGAGTAAAACCATGTAAATATGAGCATTTATATTCTAAAGTCATTTATTTAAATGAAGATGCTCAAGATAATCTCTCTGATGGAGAAGATACACCTATACCTATCAAAATGTTATATCAAGATATAACAACTTTAAAATCAACTTTAGATGACACAATAGCAGATACTAAAAAAAGTTGTTTTGATTCATTAGAATCAACTCTAGATAAGCTTAGAGAAAATGATGCTAAGCTTGATAACTTAAGCTTAAAATTTAATTCATTAAAAAATGATGTAAATAATATAATAAATCTTATCTCTAAAAAGCATACATCTTTAAAGCAAAACAATCAAAGTAAAACTGCAAAAGCTACAATAGCAGATAAAATGAACTTAAAGCAAATACCTAAGGATAAAAAAACATTAAGAAAACTTAGAGAAGAGATTTGTTGCATTTTAAGAAAAAAAGATAAAAATAAAGTTAATATACAAATTAATGACTTATTTATCTTTTTAAAGAATAATGGTCTTGCTTTTTTGCAAAAGTTTAATATTACAAGTGTAGAAGATTTAAGAGCTTTTTTAGTATATATTCATATACCTATATCTAAAAAAGGTAATGTAGTAATATAAATCTATTAAATAGATAAAGTGCGAACTTTTACAAAGATTTAAATAAATAAGGTAGGATAGTGGGTAATATCCTACCTTAAATCTTTTAAAGTTAGACTTTATCTGATAACTTTAAAAGAGGCCTAGTTTATTTATGTTATAGC
>JARHZF010000153.1 GCA_029258325.1 Anaerobiospirillum sp.
TCCATACGATTTTGCATAGCACCTAACTTACCACGTTGAGCATCAAGAATAGCAATAACCTTATCAATCTCATTAATTGCACCTTGTGCAGTTGATGCCATTGATAAAGCAAAAGCTGCACCTTTACTATTTGCACCAGCTGTAGCACCTCCAGTAGCTTTAGTCTTAATTGCAGCCTTAGAAACCTTAGCTTGAAGAATCATTGCTGATAAAGTGTAGCCTCTTGAGTTAACAACTAAGTCTAATTTGTCACCTGAGTTTGCACCTACTTGGAAAGTTATACCTGCTTTAAAAGTTTTACTTGTTGTAATTAGAGAATCAGTTGCACCTGTTTTTACTGATACTAAGATCTTTTGACCACCAAAGGTAGTTTGATTTGCAATACGTGTGATTTCTTGAGCTAATTGATCAGACTCTGCAGTAATAGCTTCACGGTCAGCTTTAGTATTTGTACCATTAGCAGCTTGAACAGCTAAAGTACGTATACGTTGAAGCATTGTTCCCATCTCATCCATCGCTCCTTCCATTGTCTGCATTAGAGCGATCGCATCCGAGGTATTGCGATTTCCTTGATTTAAGCCATTGATTTGTGTAGTTAATCTGTCTGATATTTGTAAACCTGCTGCATCGTCTTTTGCACTATTGATACGAAGACCAGATGAAAGTCTTTGATATGTTGTATTTAAGTTATTTGTAGCATTTGATAACTTATTACGACCATTTAAAGAACTAACATTTGTATTAACATATAAAGCCATGTTTAATCTCCATTTTAGATTTTTATAAAACTATATATTTAATATCTTTGTATAAAACATTTAAATAAATTCTGCTTATATAGAAAAAGAGAATGTAAATTAACATTCTCTTTAACACTTTATGTTTATACAAAATCTTTTAGCCAATTAATGATAGAGCCATTTGTGGTCTCATATTAGCTTGCATTAGCATTGATGATGCAGCTTGTTGAATAATATTTTGTTGAGTTAAGTTTGCACTTTCATCAGCAAAATCAGCATCACGAATACGTGCACGAGCATCAGCTGTATTCATAGAAACATTTGCTTGATTACGTATAGTTGATTCTAAGCGATTTTGCATAGCACCTAAATTGCCACGTTGCTGATCAATAAAAGCGATCATTTTATCAATTGATCCAATAGCATCTTGTGCTTTTGTTGCTACAGATAAGGCAAAAGCATTTTCTTTAGTAGGATTAGCAGCACCTACTTTTGTTTTTTTCATTCCTGCAGGTGTTGCACCAACAGCCTTTGATACCATACCAGATATAGAATATCCTTTTGAATTTACTTGTAATTCTAAAGTATCACCACTATTAGCACCAACTTGGAATGTTATAGATTTTTTGTCATAAAAAGTAACACCAGCTTTAGCAGAAGCTAAAATCTTTTGACCACCAAAGGTTGTTTGATTTGCAATACGTGTAATTTCAAAAGATAATTGATCTGCTTCTGCAGTAATTGCATCACGATCTGCTTGTGTATTTGTACCATTAGCTGATTGTACGGCTAAAGTACGAATACGTTGAAGCATAGAAGTGGTTTCATCAAGTGCCCCTTCCATTGTTTGCATTAATGCAATGGCATCGGCGGTATTACGATTTCCTTGATTTAAGCCATTGATTTGTGTAGTTAATCTGTCTGATATTTGTAAGCCTGCAGCATCGTCTTTAGCACTATTAATACGAAGGCCAGATGATAGTCTTTGATAGGTGGTATTTAATGCATTAGTTGCATTACCAAGTTTATTACGTCCATTTAATGAACTTACGTTAGTATTTACATAAAGTGCCATTTTGTATGCCTCTTTTTATTTTTTTAATCTATTTTTAACTTATGCCTATATTTCGTAATGATATATATATTCTTTAATAAAAGTTTACAAAAAAGTTATAAAATATTTTATAAGTTAAAAAATATAGACTCTTATCACAAAAATTTGTAATAAGTACATCAATTGTAAAAGTTAATAGTAAATGTAGCAATTTTGATATATAACTTGTACCTTTTTGATTTTATTTTCATTTTTTAGTTTTACTGTACATATGATTTATTATGTATAGTATAAAAAATAAAGTTTGTTTTTCTTTTTATACAATATTGTAAAAAAGATTTACTTGTTTAGTCATTGTTATTATTCTCTTGTTAATTAAAACAACATAGTTCTTTTTATGTAAGAACAAAGCAAATCTCATATGGGCTCTTAAAAGAAGATAGTTTTTTCTTATGTAGAAACAAAGTAAATATCACATGTAGTATTTGTTTTTTAGTAAAAGGATCATAAAAGTGCTTTAATTTTCTTTATAAAGATATTTTGCTAAGATATTTTTAGATTAGATATTAAGAAGATAAGGATGTCTTTTTAGAAGTCATTGTGATTTTTGTGTTGTTACTTAAACTAACATAGTGCTTTCTTGTGTAGAAACAACCTAAATTTTACATGAACTTTTTTAGACATCCTTAATTTGTATTTAGAAAATAGCTCTAGATATAATATTTATAAAGAAGGCTACTATAGTTACTATAGTCTCTATCTTTAAAGTACGTGTTAAAGAATTTCTTTGAGCATAATAAACAGGTATTATGAACACTAGGGCTAATAAAAAAGCTCTGTTCATATGTATTTTTGGTAGAAACTTATATTCACGTACTATTACATAAACAACAAAAATAAAATAAGTTAAACTTAATAATAAGGTAACACCTTCAAGTAAGGTTAAAGTTTCAAGATAAGGGTTTTCAAATAAGTTTACAAAGAAAGATAAGATAGCTAATACTAAAAATCCATAAGAATTTATTTTTAAAATATAGTCGTTTTGATGTATATCAAAATTTCTATCTATATCTTGTTTATTTGCATCTTTTTCTAATGATGCTTTATTTAAATTAAAATCATTATCCTGCTTATCTTTATTTGTATCTTTATCACGTGTATCACTTGCATCTAGATTACTATTACTTTCTTTTATATCATTTTTAGACATGCTAGAGCTAGTATTTTCTATATTACTTACTCTATTAAACAACTTATCATCATATTTTTGTTTGTTGTCAGGACTACCAAGCTCAAGTGAGATCTTTGCAAGTGTACTTGCATCTATATTGTTTTTATTTAATGCAATAGCTTTTTGTATTTCATCAATACTTGCATTAGAGCTTATGCCTAAAAGTTTATAATAGTTATCCATAAAAATATCCTTAAAATATACAATGTTTAATTTTATTATATATTTTAAACCATATTTATCTAAAATTTTATTGAATAAAAGCCTTTTATTAGATAAAATAGGGAAATTATTAAAACCGACAATAAAATAAGATCCTAAAGTGTTGTTTTTAGACAACACTTTAGTTTTTAAGAAATTCTAACTTTTATAAGAAAAATAAGAATTCAAAAGCAAGAGCTATTGCTGATAGATATATAGTAAAGTTTAAAGTTGATGTTATAGTATTTCTCTTTAAAAAGTAAATAAGTGGTATAAAAAGTACACAAGAAATTAAGTAAAAAGGTGATATCTTAATTTTTACTAAAAAGTCTTTTTCCTTTTTAATTAAGTAAAATAGTGAGATAAAATAAGCTATATCTATGATAAAGAAGATAATACCAAAAAATGAATGTGAACTTGCTTTATCTAAAATTAAAACAGATGTTACTGATAAAATAACAAAAAGAGCATATAAAACAGCATATAAAATAACTATTTTGTCATTTTCATGCACATCTACATCTTTTAAAAGAGCAGATATTCTTTCCTTTTGTTCTTCTTTATTTAAGATATGCTCTATATCTCCATCATATTCATCTTTTTTAAATTTATCCATAAATTTAAAGAAAAAGCCCACATCTTTTTTGTCTACACTTTCACGTGCATCTTTATCATTGCTTTTTTCTAAATAAGCTAAAAGCTCTTTATCATACTTTTCCTTTTTGTCTTTATCATTTAAAGTATCTGCTATTAATTTCAGCTCATCATAGGGAACATCACATAAGTTTTCAACAAGAG
This sequence comes from Anaerobiospirillum sp., assembly GCA_029258325.1. Classification (GTDB taxonomy): domain Bacteria; phylum Pseudomonadota; class Gammaproteobacteria; order Enterobacterales; family Succinivibrionaceae; genus Anaerobiospirillum_A. Next base: position 4,025 of record JARHZF010000153.1, read on the forward strand.
CTGTTTTAATTTCATCATCACTTGCCTCAATACTTAAGCCTAATCTTTCATAATAATTAATCATAAAAAGTCCCCCTTTTATTATTGCTATTTATGATTTTGCATAGTCTTAATTCTAATAGCTAATATCTTCTTAATAAGCTCAATATCTGTAGGTGTATTGATATGCTTTGAGACAAAGTCATTTATAAGTCTAATCTTTTGAGTTGGACTTAATTGTCTACTATCAATATTTGCAAATTCACTATAAGAAGATGCAGCATCTTGTAATTCTGTTGCTTTTGATTGTTTTAAAGCATTAAGAGTAGAGCTAGCCTCTTGTTGAGCTACCTTTGCTTTTATAGAATTTTGATTTGGGATAGCAACATTAACCTTATCAACATTCTCTTTTGAGTTATCTTTAGGAGCTTCTTCTTGTTGACTTGCTGCACTAGCTTTATCAACACTATCATTAGTTTTTATAACTTGAGGATTTCTTAATTGCTCTTTTTCAGGTGGAACTACTTCATTTAAAGTTCTAAGAGCTGTAAAACAACGAGGAAAACCTATAAATGGAGCAGCAATTAAAATAACTTCAATAAGAGTTTGTCTATCAAAGCCTAAATTTAAACATGATTTTATATGTCTTTTTAACATGACATAGTCACGTGAGGAGCAAATTAGATAGCTATAGGTTAAAAGTTCTCTATCTTCAAGGCTAATTACACCACGTGAATAAATACCACCAAAACAGAAAGTAGTTAAGAATTGAACTGTTAAAGCTCTCTCATCAGCTGCTGATGTTTCAAACATCTCTTTTGTAAACTCAGGGATAATAGTCTTTTGAATCTCAAGACCTATATCATACTTTTTATTTTGAGAGACACGGCGAGCTGAGGATAATGAAGCACTTTCTTCTTGATCTGTTAAAACCTTAATTAAAACAGATTGAGCATCATATATATGACTTACACCAATGTAAGGAATGCCCTGAAACATTGCCTCTTTAATAATTTCTTTTGTAAAGTGTTTATCTAAGTATTGTTTTATAGTTCTGTATAGTAAAGAAGATGAGTGTGTTGATACTAAAGCTGATATTACAATCATCTTTTTTTGCTCAAATGTTAAGTTATGAACAGAGCTATCTGTTATGATCTGTCCTTCTTGCAATATAGCTAAAAGCTCATTTTCTTTTAAATCAGACATATACAAACCTTAATAAGAATTTAATAAAAACATAAGCGTACTTATAATAAGACGGAACAAATAAAAAAAACTTAATTCTTATCTAAAAAACAAAAATTTTTTAATTTTTTAAAATAAGGTAAAAAGATACTTTTTTATAAGAAATTTCATCTATAAGATTATTTAAATAATACTATATATTTTAGGTATTTAGAAAAGATTTTTACAAAAAAAATGTTTATTTTAAATAAATGTTACTTTACGCACATAAAGTAACATTTATATACTAAAAATACTTTAAAAAAATATAACAACATAAGTCTTTAGATTTTTTTATTACTACAACATAGTTAAATCTTTGTAGAAATAATGTAAATATCATATGAACTACAATATTACATATACTGTTACATTTATTAAAAAATATCTAAATTAAAAGCTTATCTTAATAAAGGCTAAGAGTCCTTGTGATTTTTGCGTTGTTACCTATAATCAACATAGTGCTTTTTTGTTTAGAAACAACGCAAATATTTTATAAACTAGGCTAAGATACTAATAACTTTGCATTAGATTTAATCTAAAGTGTCTTAAGTTTATAAGCTCTTTTAAAAGTGACTCTTTATCTAAGACATTATCCTTTATATGTTTATCTATAATATCTACCTTTAAAGCTAAGAATATATAGGCTAAATCACTAACCTTATATCCTACAAATTCCTCAATACAAAATTCAATATAAGTATTATGTATAAAGATAGGGTAGGCATTAAACTCTCTATAAAGATATGCTACAAGAGCTTTTAATTTATCATTATCTAAAACACTATCATCTAAAGATACATCATATTTTGCCATGATAAAAGCAGGGTTTTTACATTTTTCTCTTAAAATAACTGTATCTTTATAGATATTGTTCTCTTGTATATTAAGAGCTACAAAGTCATTATCTAAAATACGTAAAGCCCTCTCTTTAGATAAGAGTAAAGCACTATCATCACCTTCAAATTTAGCAAAATCATTTTTTAAAACTTTATTTAAATAAGTTTTTTTCTGTATGCTCTTTATATCTAAGAGCTTATTTCTTAAGCTATACATAGTATCTATAAAGGATAAAGCCTCATTACAAAGCTCATCTATATTTAAAGGACTTTTAGATACATGAGCTTGATGAGCTCTAAGTCTTATATTATTAATATAAAAAGGAGCATCACTTTTATAAGCTTTAGCATGCTTTAATATTCTAATAAATAAGTCTTCATCTAAATCTAAAGCAAAAGAAAATACACCATTTCTTAATATAGTGCGTCTATCTTTTTTTAGCATAGATACAAGTCTATCTTTTCTATTTGATGCTTCTATATAGCTAAACTTAGCTATATCTTCAGATTTACTATAATCTGATGTTAAGTACTTTTTATTTTTATCAGTACACATAAAAGCAATAGCATTAAAGAGATCTTTATTTTGATTTTCTATATTTTTATCTAAAGCTAAAAAAGCTTCAAAATGCTCTTCATAAAGCTTTTTCATATTTTGATAATAGCTCTCATCATATGGCACAAATAAATAAGCTTCATCATCAAATTCAGGAGATTGATATTTATCATAGCCAAAATACTCAATAGCATTATTATCAACATCAGAAAATAAAGATGGATTTATATCTGTATAATCCGCAAAAAGAAGACCTTTTTCATTTAAAAATCTTCTATCAAAGCGTGAGTCTACTTTAAACTTTATATAATAGCGTAGATCAAAATCATCTTTATTTAAGATAAGTGTACATGCCTCTTGATGCTCTTCTTTAAAATCATCTCTTAATAAATCTTTTTCAATAAAAAAGCGTAAGATATTAGCTATATGATTATAAGCAACTATAGTATCTAGAGGTAAATTTTTATTTTTAATAGATAAAATATGACTATATGCATGATCTATAATAGTATCTAAGTAATCTATATCCCAAATAGAGTCAATAGTCTCAATACTTGCTTGTTTTATATGTTCTTTTTCATCATAAGATATAATGTAATCTCTATCTATAAAGCATTTACGATTTATATTTAAAATAGGGTTAATTGCATTTACTTTTAACATAAAAGCACTATTACCAAATTCTTTTTTATACTCCATCTCATCTTGATAAAGAGGAATTAGCTGATAGAAGTTTACAACTTCATCTGTATCTAAGACACATTTTGCAGCTTTTTTATCTGCATTTTTAATAAAAGATAGAGCTACACCTTGTAAATAGGTATTTTTTGCAAAAGGATTATTACAATTAATAACCTCAGATAAGGCTAAAAAGGTTGAGTGTTCTTTTGCATAGGTTGTAAGTTTTTTTATAAGCTTTAAAGGCCAAATAAAGTTCATATCACTACTTTCAAAAGACCAAGTCTCAGGTAGATACATAACAAGTTCGGCACGAGATAGGTTTAAATCTTCAAGTTCATCAGGAACATTCATCTTATAAGCACCCATACCAATAGTTACAATGGTATAGTAATGTTTATTTTTCTTAGGTTTTATAATACATAAATCAGCTTGAACTAAATCATCTTCTTTAGCACTATAATAAGTATCAACTTCACCAAAATATTTAACTACATGTTCATAGACTTTCTTTTTATCATCACTATCATAATAAAAAAATTCATCACCCATCTTTATATAGCTCCAAAAAATATTAAGTATTAAAACTTGTAATCTATCTATATAGATTAATCTAATTTAGATAAAAAGTTAAATAATAAAATACAATTAATAAGATTTAAGATAAAGCCTTAAGTAAAAACTTAAAGCTTTATTTAAGCTTAACAATTAATATCATCAATCTTTAAAATATGAGTTTTTAAGCTCTTTTTATCTTTTTTACTCTTATTATTGTCATCAATAAGAACTACAGATAAAGCATTTTCTTCCTTGCTTTTTGCTTTATAAAAACGTGATGTAGATAAAGCTTTATCCTTTTTAATCTTGCCATCATAGCTATCTTTATTTAAAAGCTCTTGTGGCATAATATCATCTGCATTATTGTCACACTCATCAGATTCAAGCTTTAAGACAATTTCATCTAAAGTTCTCTTTTCTTCATAATACATAGGACCATTTAAGGATTTATTTTCAATGCTGTAATTAAAGAAGAAGTAATTGCTATCTTCATGCATATCTTTTTTATAAATAACACTTGGATTTTTAAAATCATCAAATTTAAAAATAATGGCACATACATGAGCTATATCACCATTTTCATTCTTAATTTCATTAAAAGCACCACTTTTAATCTTTTCAAGTAGAGCTTGTAGGCTCTCATTATGAATATCAAGATGTGACATAGCATTAGTATTACCATCAAAGATAAAGTTAAAACTATGTGAGTCTACTGTCATCTTAAAATAACAAAATGGAGCATTTACTCTATAGCTTTTTAGATCAAATCCCATCATACGAATTAGATCTATAAAATTATCCTTATCAAAAGATAGATTAAATCTACTTACATAATCTTTATAAATAAGATTTTCATCAGAACTTGTTTTAGTTAATTGTTCATCCTTTAAAAGCATAAAAAAGTCCTCTGATGCATATTTTGCATCATACATTGACTCTATTCTTTCTTTAAAGGCAAGCTCCTCATTTTTAAACTCTATAAGATCTATAAATTCTTTTAAAGACTCTTTATAAAGACTTGCATTAATTAAACGCATGTCATTTCCTTTGAAGGAAATTATAGATATAGCTAAAATCTTAAGAGCAATAGGGCTTTCTTTTTTATAAATTAACTTTAAGTTATCTTTAACTAAATTATAAGCAATTTCATTTTTACCTGTAATAAAAAGTGCATTTAGATAAAGAGCTAAAACATAAGGATTGTTATCAAAAAACTTATAATTTCTATCAAAGAATTTAACAGATCTAAAGGCAATCATATATCTTTTTAAATTGATAGCAATTATGCCTGATACTAGTGAGCAAAATAGATCGTCTTCATATCTATTTTTATTATTATCCTCATAAGATTTATTAAATTCACTATATAAAGACGCATAAGCACGTGCATAATCCTTTTCCTTTAAGGATAAAAGAATATTATTTTTAGCCTCTAAATCTAAAACACTATTTTTAAATAAGGCTTTAGGTCCTTTTTTAGTAAATAAAAGTTTATTAAAGTCATTAATATCAATAAGCTCTATAGATTTTTTATTATCTATATCTTTATAAGTCTTATCATTGATAAGCTCAATAGGCTTAGCTCCTTTTAAAAATGGAGTAAAATACGCTCTTTTAACATGTTTATGACGTAAAAAATTAGTTAAATTATCCATATCATGTTCTTCAAAGGATAAAATATCTAAATAATAAGCACCATCTTGATATTCTTTAAAATTATTATAACGAAGAGCAACACCTATCTCTAACATAGATTGATTTAATAAAAAACGCATAAAATGTCTTAAGTCAGATAAGATTTCTTGCGTATCATTAGTTTTTGAGGATAAATTAAATTCACCACAATCAAAGGACACAGAGCCTGCTAATACACCATTTTTATAAAAATACTCATATGGTATAGTTATATCATTTTTAAGGGCAAGGTCGAGCTCTAAAATACGACTTTCACCAAAGGATATAGTCTCTCTAAAGCCATATCTTTTATGTTTACCTGAAAAATTTAAATTATGTATACTCATATAGGTTGCAACACTATTTCTGCACCTTACATGATTTTTATCAAGATAATCTCTAATATCTGTAAAAGATATTAATTTTTTATTACTCTTTTTATCTTCCTCTACAAAAGTAATATCTAAGATGCAAGAAGTCATAATCTCGCCTAAAGTATTTGCAAGTAGTTTTTTAGTAATAAAAATAGCGTCCTCATTATCTAAATCATTAAGACGAGATAGGGAATTTGATACTACTTTTAAATTAATAAAAGGCTGATTATAAGTATAAGTTAGGCTTTTATATTGAGCTTTAACTTCCTTTAAGTAAGTCTCATCAAATGATATATAAGCCATACACTCATCTTCAAAGTGCGTTATACCAAAATTATCTACAACTTGATAGTTTTCAAAGAAGTTAAGACCACCACCTACAATAAAGGTCAAAATATCAAAATTTGCATCCTCAAGTAGATGTGTAAAGTAATAGTAAAGATGCACTTTTTTTACATCATCTAATTTAGTAAGTGCTATATATACTGTATTTAGCTTAAGATCGTCACTTTTTGTGCTTTTTTCTTCATATTTTACAAAGTTAAGCTCATCATCTCTATTGTATTTAGCTTTTTCTTCATCACCTAGATCTAATGTAACTTCAAAATCATCATAGTCAATAGTTGGAAAAGCTAAACGTAAGCCCTCACGCACAATGTCTAAAGCTTTTTTATAACTAGCTTTATCTCTTTTAGCTAGATTAAAAATCTTTTCTTCTCTTTCATTAAAAAAATAAGCACATTCTTCACATCTTTTAAAAAATGCTTTATTGCTATGTGTTGTTAAAGTATTGCTTAGACTTTTAAATCTCTTTTGTAAAAGTGATTTATATTTTTTATATAAAGGATCACTACAATAATTTATAGCATCTTGTAGATATTCATATTCTACAAAAAATTCCTCTTTGCTATGAGCAAGTAATGCCTCCATGCTACACATATAAGTAATAAAGGAGCATTGATTTTGATCATAAATTTCAAGACTTAAATCTTTTTCATTAAATCTTTGTAGAAGTTTTTGTGTACATGTATTTATAGCGTCTTTATATTCTTCATTTAAATGTAATTCTATAAGACTTAAAGGTAGCATATTGCATTTTTCAAAAGCTTTAAAAAATTCTTTATGCTTAAATAATAATTTAATATCAAGTACTAAATCATTAATCTTACTTATATCAAAAGAACACATAAATCACCTATTTTTATAAATATATCCTACATCTATAAGCTTATATGTAAGATAGCTAAATTAAATTTTTTAGTGCATGTGATAGTTATGTTGTTTATAGCTAAAAAAGAACAACATCTTTTACCAACGCAAATATCACATGAACTATGTTTAAAGATAACTTATTTATACTTTTAAAGCTAAGTTAAATAAAGATTTTAAAATAAAACTATAAAAGTTTATGTGAAAATTACGTTGTATTTTAATAACTATGTGCCTTTAATTAACAACGCAAATAAGCACAATAACTACTATAAAATATCTTTATAAACTTTGCTTTAAAACATATATTAACTTTATTGTAAAACTTAAGTTTTTACTTTTAGCATATATGCTTTTTATTAGCTTTATCTTTATGTAAAGATAAAAAAATATTTTAGATAGCCTATCTTTTAGAGATAACAAGTTATCCTTGATAGCTTATCTTTAATAAAGCTAACAAGTTATCTTAGATAGCCTTATAACATTACTATCATTAGTTACAGCACTAGCTGTAATCTTATTTTTTTCATTTTCTAAAACTAAATTTAGTTTTTGTAATCTACTTTCATAATCCTTATCATCAAATAAAGGTAGATCGTCAATAATAAAAGGTATGCTTTCTCTATCTTTAGATAAAAGCTTATATATATCTATAAATACATCTTTATGTTTATATGTATGCTTATAAACATATTTAATATTAAAGTCTGTATCTACATAGATAAAGGAGAATTTATACTCTACATTATCTAGCTTTATCTCTTTTATAAATTCACTTTCAATATGCTTTTTAAGCTCTTTTATAAAAGTACTATCTATATTGTATAAATAGTTCTTACTCATATTAAAAATAATTAAGACAGTTATATCATCACTATTTTTAAGAGAAAGAAAACCTTTATATTTTTGATAATTGACTAAAAGCTCTTTATGATAACTCTTGTTAAAGATACTCTTATTTTTAAAAAGAGCATTTTTAAGCTTATCAAAAGATTTACAAAAACCTTTTAAAAAAGCTTTATTTAAATCAGTTAAAGCTGCATCTTTTAAATTATCTAAATAATTTAAAATAGCTCTTTGATAATAGAAAATAGCAGCATTTTTATTTAAATTAATAGCCTTTTCAATTGCAAAACGTGACTTTTCAATATCTCCAAGACTTACATATAAAAGAGATAATATATAAAAGTTAAAATAATAGTTATTTCTTATACATAAATTCTCAACAATACCTATAGCTTTTAGAAGATGATTGTATGAGTAAAATGACTTTTTATCCTTCTTTATAGTATTTAATCTATTAAAGTAAGATAGAGCTGATAAACCCTCAAGTAGGGAGTAAAAGTCATCATCTTTTATATCCTCATTACTTTCATTTATAAAAAGTAAATCTTTATTATTGTCATTAATACAATTAATAAGACTTATCTTTGAACTCATAGAAAGAGCATTTAAGATATTGTCTTTTAAATTTGCTTTTAAATTTGATTTATAAGCACCTATATGTGCTCTTATAGTAAGTGGTGATAAGATATAATCACTGTTTTGATAAAAAGATAAATAGAGATCTGAATTTATATAAATGTCTTTACAAAAAGATCTCTGCATGCATGGATAATAAACTACATAGACAATACTATCTTTAAACATAGTCTTTATAAAATTATCAAGACACTTACTTAAAGAGAGCATATCAAAACACAATATGTCTATATAAAGGTAGGCATCTTTACTAAAACTTAAAGATACTAAGTTAAAATTATCCATACTCTTTTTTAAATTTTGTAAAAGAGCATTTGAAAAAATATTAGCAAAAGAGTCTATGGATGTTGTTTTATTATCATCTTCATTTAAGATTATATTATTTACATCCTTTTCATTTAACTTAAATACAAGTGTGCCAAAGAATATATTCATCTTTAAATAGTCAATATGCTGTAAAAAAGCTTTATCCTTTTTAGCATCTATATTTAAAAGCTCTTTTTTTGCAAGGTAAAATATATTGCTACTTTGTGACTTGAAGTTTAAATTAAAGGCTCTAGCATGTGTATTTGCACTTAAGTTAAAGTCTTTATTAAAAAAGAGTGACTCATAATTTATATTAGATAAGCTTTTAATCTTATCTAATAAAAGTAAATAACACTTATCATCATCTATTAAATCAGATGCTTTTATAAAGTTATAATTTACATTATTAGTGTTATTACTTGCATCATTAGCACTTGTATTAAAGCTAATTTTTGCATTTATATTATTACTATCATATAAGATAAAACTCTCTTTAAAACTTTTATCATCATCCTTTAATAAAGTACTTTTATGCACATACTTTAAATAAAAATCATAAGATAAAAGCTTTATGCTTATTAGATAAAGTATTTTATCTAATAATTTGTCTTTAAGCTTTAGATTGTCTAAAGCTTCTATCTTATAGACTAAATCTAAATTTAAAACATCATTAAAGTCTTTATAAAAACCATCAATTAAATAGAAGTTTTTTTTACTTTCTTTATTTATATTTAAAGTAGTATTTATCTTATTTAAAGATATATAAACATCATCTAAGTCTATTTTTATACACTTTTCATGTTTAAGACCATCATCTTTATAAAGATAAATAGCATTATTTTCATAAGTTAAAAAATCATCTTTCTTATGTAAATACAAAGCATATTTCTTATCCTTAAAGATAATGTTTTGCTCATTATTATCTCTATAGGCAATAAGGTGCACTTTATCATAAGAAAAAGCGTCTTTATCTTTATGTTGCAAAATAAAGTTTTTAAAATTATCTCTTTTTATTAAGGCTAAATTAGTAAGTCCTATATTAATATTTAAATAGTTTTTAACCTTAGACTTTAAAAGCATATCATGTATATAGCTTACTATCTTAGTATCTATATAGTTATCATCAATTAAAAAGGTTAAATACATAGAGTCTGCAAAAAACTCTATTCTTATATTTTTATTAAAGATAAATTTATTTAAAGCAAAAAAGATTTTTTTTGATAACTTTAAAAACTTGTTTTCAAAAGTCTTTAAATTTAACTCATTATCAAAGCGTGAGCTTTGCATAGCATAAAGCTCTTTAAAATCCTTTATGTTTGCATAAAGGGTTTTAATAAAGATATTGGTATTTTTTAAAAAGCTTAATTTAAAGTCTTTTGAACTTAAAACTAAAGAGCAATAGCTCATAAAGTCATTAGTACTTATAAGTGCTTTTTTAACTAAGGACTTTTCATAATCAAAAAGATTATTACTATCTTTTATCTTATTTAAATTATAAAAAACATGAGATAAAAGTTCATAGGCATTTTCAATTTCATCTAATTTTAGATAAAGCATAGCATAGTTTAATTTATAGAAATTAACCTTAATGCTATCTTTATGTATATCTATAAGTTTATCTAGATCTGTTTTGTATATTTCTATATTGTTAGCACTATCTTTAAAGTGTTTTTTTATATGACAAAATAAGAAGATATCAGCTAAAGTTAAATCTAAATTTTTAGATACAATAATGTTTTTATCATCTATAGAAGTTTCAATATCTAATAGTTCTGAGATCTTATCTTGAGTATAAAGTGCTATATAGATAGAGCTATTATTATTTAGCATCTTAAAGTCCTAATTTTAAAAGTAGAGTAAGCATGAGCTACATAAAATTATAAATACATTAAATGATAAACTAAATTAACATAAAAAGATGTTTTTTAGGATAATAATTTATAAAAGTTAGCTTTTTTATAGCATAGAATAAAGTTAAGCAATAAAAACTTATGTTCTTTTATTCTTATACCTTATCATTTTAGTAAAAATACATAGCTATTTTAATAAAAAAACTTATCTTTAATTACTATCAAAGATAGTACTTAACATGTTAAGATTATTTTGACATTTATTAATTTAAAAGGATTTTTTATGAATATAGTGCATAATGAAAATGATAAAACCTTTACTTATGTTGAAAATGGTCTAACTTGTTATGTTAGATATGAGCTATATGATAATACTTTTGATATTGTAAAAACCTTAGTACCAAAGGAGCTAGGTGGTCGAGGTATTGCTAAAGAGTTAGTAAAATTTGCCTGTGACTATGCTAAAAGTAAAGATTATAAGATTGTAGCTACTTGCTCTTATGTAGTAGCTTTCTTTAAAAGAAATCCAGAATATAAAGGTGAACCTTCAGCTCACTATGTAGAAGGTGCTTGTGCTATTTAATTAATATAAGATAAAAGTATAAAAGAGAGTTTTTATCTAATTTGATGTAGATATAAGCTCTCTTTTTTATATTATATTTATATTACTTATACATATAAGTGAAAAGCATACTTATATCTTTTAAAGAAAATAGTTCTTTCTTATGTACAAAATCAATTTAAACTCACATGGTACAAGTTAGATACCTTAATTAATTCATTTACTATAATCACTAACATACTATTTTTTTTGATTTAGTTAAATTTTTTATAAATTTAAATTAAGTAAAATTAAAAGATATTTATTTAGTTCATGTGATATTTATGTTGTTTATACATAAAAGAGAGTGATATTGTTTTTATACAAAAAGATTATGAACTACTTATTTAGTGTATGTGCTATCTACGTTTTTTTTATATCTAAAAAGATAATTGTTTTAAATAAAAGCGTAAATATCAAATACAATACTTATTTTTATTAAAAAGGATTTATTGCTATGGGCATATTTAAAATAATTAAAGATGTAGTTAAGGCTGTTGATGATGGTTTAGATAAACTAAGTGATGGTTTAGATACATTCAATAAAAATATGGAAGCATATAGTAAAAAAATGGAAGAATATAATAAAAAAATGGAGCATGAAAATACAATAAAAAAAAATGCAGTAGATTCCTTTTTTGCACATTTAGATCAAGTAAAAGGTGTTAATACAAAAAATTTAAATTTATCACAAGATATACATACAAACTTTTTAAATTTATCAAAAGGTATACATACAAAATATTTAAATAAAGAAGATAATGAAATTTTTGCTGAAGAAATTAGAGAATTATCTTCAGAATGTATGATAGTTTATGTAAAAAATTACTTTAATAACTATATTGATCTAGGGCGTGATGCTTATATAGAGAAAATACAACAAGAAAATCCTCATATAGATACAATAGAGCTGAAGAATGCTATTGAAGATGATTTTAAAACATATAAATCTTTATATGAAAGGTATTCAAAATCTCAAAAATATTGTGTGTCAAGTTTATCAGATAAAGTTGTGTACTTTAGTGCTTACTTATTAATGTATGATGATTTAAATATTAAAAATAGAGATAATGATATGCTTTATTCAGCATTTGAAACATCAAAAAAAGCAATAATACACAACTTAAGTTTAGATTATAAAAATAATTATAATCATCTTAGTCTTGATGATTATCTAAAAAAATTACAAGAAGAGGGTTTTATTTTTAATGAGAGTACATTAAGAAAAGAGTTAATGTATATATAAAAGTTGTGATAAACATTAATGTTTTTTATTAAAGCTTGTTGTAATATCTTTAATAACCTATGTTTTATTGAAGTTCATTTTGCTTTTGTTTTAAAAATTTAGTTTAAATGACATAAAAAGGGAGCTTTTGCTCTCTTTTTTATTTCTAAAATAAAAAAGGTGTAAATTTTAAGATTTAACATCTTTAGATTTACACCTAAGTTTAAGTTTTTACTATTCTAGAACTTAATTATCCATTCCAAAAATAGATAAAGAACCCCATTTATTTTCTGTACTTACATCATCATGTACACCATCAGTAGAGAAGATAAAAGGTGGAAGTTTTATATTTTTATTTTGATAAGTTTTAATTAAAACTTGTCTTGATGCAGTAGTTAGTTTCTTTATTAAATCATTTTCATTTTGAAAATAAGAAGCATTACCTTTTGCTAGGGCACTATAGTAATTAGTAAGAGAAAGAGCTACAGAAAATGAGAAAGTATCATCCATTTGCTTATTTATATTTAAGAACTTCATAAAGTTTTCATCATTTTCAAAGTTAGAATATAGAGTATCAATTTTAAAAAATTCATAATCAACATCAATTAAATTAAAGCTAAAGCTACCATCCTTATAGTTTTGAACTTCACTATAAGATGCAGGATATTGATAGGCGGCTTTATACATAGAGTAAAGTCTAAAGGTATCATTTCCACCAAAATCTGACTCTGTATCATTTTTGCTAGCAGTAAAATCACGTATTATAGTTTGTTCTTTTGAGGCAAGAACATCATATTTTAATTTATTAAATTCTTTTTCCTTAATAGGTGCAAATTGACAATCTCCATATACACCATTATTTAAACAGTTTTCTGCATAAATAGAGCTACCATACAATCTTGCCGCAAGATCGTTTACTGTAGTTGCATCTGTTTTTATAGTATAGCTAATGCGTTTATTCTCATCATCAAAATCAAGTTTTAGCGTATTTCTTAAAATAGGTGAGTATGCAAATGAGTCATAATTAGTAACATCTATATTATAAGAGTCAGCTAAATACTCTATGCAATAATGAGGCTTTTGTAAATTTTCATTATTTTGGCTATAACCTTTTAGGTTATAGTAGCTATAAGCCATAGCTGCATCTGATGTCACCATAGGTAGAATATTTTCTTTTTTTATAATACCTTCAATTAATAGATTAGTCTCTTCAATAGAGTCATTAGGTAAATAAACATCATTATAGCTTGCATAAGCATCTTTAATTTCAAAAGTCTTTTTATCTGTTGTAAAGACAGCTACAAAAGATAGTTTAAATTTATTTTTATTTAAAAGTTCAACAATATTAGCTTTTTGTTCATCTGTAATATCAGATGGTGATGATACATCTACTAAATATTTATTAGAAAAATCAGCCTCAAAGATAATTTCATTTTTATTGTCAGCAGATTCATACCATTCTCTATTTATAAAGTGAGGGTAATCTTCAAAAACTTTTTCTACAGTACGATTTTGATCCATATCAAATTTACCATCACGTACAAAAGAAGTATTGTCAAAACAAGCTGTTAAAAGCACAGTCATACTAGATATTAAAGCAAGAGATTTAACTTTTTGCATAAAAACCTTCATAAAAAAAACAAAATAGATTTAATAATTATATTTTATATGAAATTTTAATCTAAAATCAAACAAAATAATATTTGTATTTTAAATAAAAATATAAGTTATTGATTTTTATTTATATTATCTTATTAAAAAGTTAAAATATATCGTTTTTATTAAAATAAATTATTTTAGGTATATTAATTAAAAATATTTAAAACTCTTTAAGTGACTATCTTTTTATTATAAACTCTTAGAGAAAGTTGTTTAGATTACATATTCTCAATATAGATTATTTAGTAGTTGCAATTTATTTAGTCAAATTGCAAAGGGATTTATTGTAAACACAATAGATCCTTTTTTATAAATAATGCTTTACATAAGACAAGCTTTATTTTATATTTTTAGCTAATCCTTTTATAGGACACTCCTTTATAAAAACAGAAAGAGGGCTTTTTTAAACCCTCTTTATTTTATCTAGATCTTATTATCTATTTTAGCTCATGTGATATTTACCTTGTTTTTACAGAAAAAATAACTATGTTGTTGTAATAAACAAAGCAATAATGACTTAGATTTTTAATTTATATTAAATTCAAGTTAATAAAAAATATACAAATCTTTTTATTTAGTTTATAATACTATTAGATATCATGTTGATATCCCTTCTCATAAGGACTAATTATATATTCAGTTAAAAAGAGGACATTTTTTTATGCCCTCTTTTTTTATTATCTTTTATAAAGAGTATTAACTAAATTATAAAGCTCTTTGCGTCTTATTTTATAAGTATCACTAAGTGGCACTTCATCTAAAAAGAATATAACCTTAGCTCTTTTATTCTTATCAATATCATTAAATAAAAAGTCAAAGCAAAAACGAGCTTCATCACTATCTAAATTTATATAAATATTATGCAAAGCTTTATTGTCATTTATATAAGTACAACAATTATCAAGACCTAAAGCATCACATTCTTTATAGTGATACTTCTCTAAAACCTTATCTAAAAGACTATCTAAACTTATGATATCTTTATCTTCTAAAAATTTTTCATAAAAAGACTTTAAGTCCATTTTGAAGACTAAAACTATCTTTTGTTGTAATTTATCATCATCAACATAGCTTATATAAAGATTATCAAAATCTATATTCTTTTTAATCTTACTCTCTAAATCATCAGCTACAACTTTAAGTCCACCTGTATTTATAACATTATCAATACGTCCTACAATATCAAAAGTATTTTTATCAATAATATTTGCTATATCATTTGTAATTAAAATATCATCACAAATATCACTTGCCTTTATAACTAAGGTATCCTTATCACTTAAAGATATCTCTACATTATCTAAGACATGATAGTATTTATCTTGTTTTGATATATTTTTAAGGGCAATATGCGATAGGGTTTCAGTCATGCCATAACTTTGATAAACATTATTTGTGAAGTTTTCAAGTATGTCATATAAACTTTTTGAGATAGCACCACCACCAATTAAAACATTATCACAAGATTGCAAAATAGCTTTAGTATTTTCATTTTGACAAATTTCAAAAGCTTGCATTGTTGTTATAGCAATAAAGTTTATTAAAAAGGCAGATGATATCTTCTCAAAAATATAAATATTGTCATTAATTGAGATAATAGCCTTTCTATCAAAACGCTCTCTATCTTCAAGAGATAAAGAATTATTGCCATTTGTAAGATCGTGATTTTCTTTAATTAAAGAGGTAATAATAAGCTCTGTAATTAAAATATTATTATGTATGTGTAAAAGAGGATTTACACATGGCTTTATAGCTTTTATTTCTAAATTTGCAAATAAAGCACGCAAAAGCATCATCTTGCCTGCAATAAAATCAAGAGGCATACAAATTAAAGCACTATCTTTTTCCTTTAAGCCTAAATACTTAATAGTCTTTAGTGCAGAATTTTTCATATACTCTTTTTTTACAGAGATAATCTTAGGCTCTGAAGTAGAACCTGATGTCTTAACTTCAAGCGTATGAGACTTTGATAAATAGTTTTCATAAAATAAAGCTATTTCTAAAAGATATTGATGTAAACTTTCATCATATTCTTTTATAGAGCTATTTAAGATAGATCGAGAAATAGTAGAGCTCAATTTATAATTTTCATCTTGAATATGCTCATCTACTTCTTTTGTAAAAGAGTTTATAGATAGCTCTTTAATTATATTAAATCTCTTTTTTAAATAATGATAAAAGACACTATGAAAACCATAGTTTATTAATTTATCCTCATTAAAGAATAAACCATCAAAATAAATTCCTAACATATTTTTTCACAGTCCTTTAAATATGAATCAAAACAAACTTTAAAGTCTTTATTAAAGAAAAGTTTTTCACCTTTTATATAAAGACCATAATCAATATTATTATTAAATAAAAGACCTGTACCTAAACCTTGAGGTATTTGTATGTCTTTTGTTGATGCATATTGTGCTATAGCATTAAGACCTATATTGCTCTCAAGAGCTGATGTAATCCAATAATCAATATTCATCTCATCAGCAAGAGATAACCATTCATCACAGCCTTTAAAGCCACCATGTAAAGTAGGTTTTAAAATAATAAAGTTAGGTTTTATGCTCTCTAAGCAATGTCTTTTCTCCTCAATATCATAAAGACCTATTAAATCTTCATCTAAAGCTATTTTGATTGGAGATAATTCAACTAACTTTTTAGATTCTTTATATTGTCTTACTTTAAGTGGTTGTTCTATAGAATGTATATCTAAAGGTGCAAGTTTATCTAATACATATAAAGCTTTATCAAAATCATAGGCACAATTAGCATCAAGTCTTATAGTTAAATCCTTTAAAGGAAATTCATCTCTTATGATTTTTATAAGCTTATATTCAGAATCAAAATCTAAAGCTCCAATTTTAATTTTAATGCAAGAAAATCCTTCTTCTATTTTTTTATAAAGACGTTCTTTCATTAAATCAATATCGCCCATCCATATAAGACCATTAATTAAAATGCCATCATTGCCATTACAAAAAGCATTGTCATAAAACTTAAGAGAATTATTTTTAAGTTGCATAAAGGCAGTTTCAAGTCCCATTAAAATACTAGGGAAGTTTTTGTGTAAAGCATAATCAATAAAACCTTTAACCTCTGTATCATGACAAATATTAATAACATTTTGCTCATAATTACTATCATAGTCAGATGAGAGATCGTATAAAGGTGCACATTCACCAAAACCTACCTTATCTTTATCTATTATTTTTATAATATAAATTTCTTTATCTTTATAAGAACCACGTGATGTATTAGCAGTAAAGACAAAATTTAATTTCTTTTTATAAATTTCAATTTTCATATAAAAACCTAAGCTCTTAAAACTTTCTTAAATTACTTAGATTATAGATTAAAATTGTTTAATAAAAGTAGAGAGGGCTTATAAATATATGAAATAATATAAAAGATTTTGTGCTTAAAGAAATTTTTATAAAAAGTAGTTATTGTGATTATTGTGTTGTTAATTAAAACAACATAGTTAAAAACAAAGTAAATTTCATATGAACTTAAAAAGTTTAGATAAATGCAAAATAGTATAAGTTGTATATCAAAACTATTACATTTACTAAGAGCTTTTACAATTTTCTAAGGTTGAATATAAAAGAGTATCTTTTTTTCTTTTCAAAAAGATTAAAAAAAACTAAATACAAATAAAGTTTATTTTTACAGCTACAAATAATTGCTAAGATATGTCGTAAAAGTAAAATCTCTATAAAAAGAAGATAGAAGAAATGATATTTTTTTATAAATTGTAGTTTTTTAAAAGATTTTTTTAATTTTATTGTTAAAGATAATATTTATCAAAACGATATATATGCATAAGTCAAAAAATAGAATTTAAGAAAAAAAAAGAGGCATACAAAATGGCACTTTACGTAAACACAAACGTAAGCTCACTAAATGGTCGTAATAAGCTTGGCAATGCAACTAATGCATTAAATACCACCTATCAAAGACTATCATCTGGCCTTCGTATTAATAGTGCTAAAGATGATGCTGCAGGCTTACAAATATCAGATAGATTAACTACACAAATCAATGGCTTAAACCAAGGAAATCGCAATACCTCGGATGCGATCGCTCTAATGCAGACAATGGAAGGAGCGATGGATGAGATGGGAACAATGCTTCAACGT
>JARHZF010000039.1 GCA_029258325.1 Anaerobiospirillum sp.
CTAATGATAGAGGCTTTATCTTTGAGTTTAAATATGCAGATACAGAAAAAGACTTAGAGAAAAGTGCAAAAATAGGACTTAAGCAAATTGAGGATAAGAAGTATTATAGTGCCTTAAGAAAGGAAAAGGTTACACATATAACCATAGTAGGACTTTCTTTTCATAAAAAGAAAAGTTTTTATGTTAAAAAAGATTTAGTTTTAGATAAAGATAATGAGTATATTGAGGATAAAGACGCTAAGTAGTGTAAAAGTTCACAGTAGTTACAGCTATGTGTAAACACTAGATTTTAAATATAAATATCTAACATATAAAAGTAGTAAAGATAAGCTATGTTATTAGTTAAACTTTACTACTTTTACTTATCTTAACTTTTAAGGTCTTACCATCTTAGATAATGTATCATTTAAAGGATCAAAATTCTTTTTAATAGATATAAAAGCAAAAAGCATAAGCATAATACACATTATATATAAAGGTATATTACCAAAACGAGAATAAGGTGTACTACCTGTTACTTTTTTAAAGTCTACATCTACAAAATCAGCTGTATTTTGTTCAATTGCATTTTCAACTTCACCATTTTTATTTATAAAAACGCTAAAGCCTGAATTAGTAACACGAAGCATAGGTTTTTGTAATTCTAAAACACGCATTCTAGCTATTTCTAAATGTTCAAGAGGACCTCTTGTAAGACCAAACCAAGAGTCATTTGATACCATTAAAATACCATTTATATTATCTTTATCAAAAGAAGTCATAAGCTCTGGAAAAATTGACTCATAACAAATAGATGGTATTAGTTTTAGATCTTTTATAAAAATAGGATCTTGTATATATTCACCACGTGAAAAAGAAGACATTGGGAAATTAAATATAGAGCCTAAAGGTCTTAATATAGATTCAAAAGGTACAATTTCACCAAAAGGCACTAATTGTCTTTTATTATAAATAGCTAAATTATCAAGATTACTATCTTTATTTAAACTAATAATAGAGTTATAACTTTTATTAGTATCTTTATCATGATTTTGTATACCAGTTATAAGAGTTGCATTATTATCATTTAAACGCATTTTGATAATATCTAATATATCAAAAGCACCTTGTAAATATAAAGGAATTGCAGATTCAGGCCAAATAATAATATTTCCATCTTTAAAGCCATTATTACTTAGATCTAAATATTTACGTACAGTAGGTACAACTTGATTTGCATTCCATTTGACTGATTGTTCTATATTACCTTGAACCATGGTAAATTTATATTTATCATCATGTTCTTTAGTAAATTCATAATGCATAAAGAGTAGTGATATAACGAAGATAACACCTACAATAGGGAAAAAGACATAACGTCTTGTTACTGCAAGCATAAAGGCTGATGCTAAAAGAGCCATCATTAGATCAATACCACGCACACCTATTAAAGGAGCATAGGAGCTAAGAGGAGAATTTAAGCTTGCATAGCCTATATACATCCAAGGGAAGCCTGTAAACAAATAGCCTATTATAAAATCAGCTATAACAATTGATAATGGGATTAAACACATTACAAAGGCTACAACATTATTTTTAGATATTTTATAGGATAGGGCAAAACAAAGAGCGTAGGGGCTTGCTAAATATAAAGAGAAAAGTATTTCAATAAGCCAGGATAATAAAAAAGGTAATTCTCCAAAATCTTGCATTACAAAGTTAAGCCAAGATAAAGTAGCTGTATTCATAGAAGCAAAGAAACAGAGGCTTGCTACAAATACTCTTTTTGCATTTTCAAGTTTATGTAAAATATAAATTAAGATAGCTAAATTTACTATAACTAAAGCCCATATAGAATATGGAGCAAAAGAGAAGCTTGCACTTAAGCCTAAGATAATAGGTATTATGGAAAATACTAATTTTTTATTAAAAAAACCATTCCAAAATTCTTCATCTGCAATAGTTAGATCTGGTTTGTTGAACATCATATAGAACTCTTAAATAAAAAAGTTATACCAAAAAACTTTGGTATAACTTATTAATATGGAAAATAAAATCTATCTATAGTTTTTATTCATTATGAATTTTCAGTGTTTTCTGAAATAGTTACAAGAAGCTTTCTAACTTGCATATCGCTTGCATCTAAAACTTTAAAGGTAAATTTATCTATAGGAACAATTTCATTATTATTTGGAATATGACCTATAGAATGAATTACTAAACCTGCAATAGTATCTACATCAACCTTAGGTAGATTTACTTTAAAAAATTCATTAAAAGCTTCAATTTCAGTAGAGCCACTTACAAGAAAACCGTTTTCGCTTTTAACTATGCTATTTGTCTTCTCTTCTTTGACATCATACTCATCACCAATATCTCCTACTATAAGTTCTAAGATATCTTCTATAGTGACAAGACCACAGACACCGCCAAATTCATCTACTGTTACAGCTAAGTGATTTCTTTTAGTTCTAAAATCTTTAAGCATGGTATCAACACGCTTAGATTCAGGGACAATAACAGCCTCTCTAAATAAACTTTCATCTATTTTAGACTCAAGTTCGTGTGTTAGAACAAAAGGAAGTAAATCTTTTGCAAGTAAGATACCCTCAATATGATCTTTATCTCTAGAAATAACTGGATATCTTGAGTGACCTGATGTTGCAATAATATTAATAGCTTCTTTTAAGGTAGCTTCTTTATCAATAGTAGTCATTTTTGAGCGAGGGATCATAATATCTGATATTCTAAGTCTAGATACATCAAAGACACCTTTAATCATATCTTCTGTATCTTCATTAATAATATCGCTTTCCCTTGCTTCTTTAATTACTTCTGCTAATTCATTTTTAGAGTTTGGTTTTAAACCTGATAATAAACGTTTAAAAAAACCATCTTTATTAGAACTTTCCGTGCCCATAAAAAGGCAATCTCCTATTTTATAAACAATATAAACATATAATAGCAAAATAAATATAGTTTTAAATATAAATTTCCTAAATATTGTATTTAGAAAGCATATTTAATAAAAAGCTATATAAAAAAGCCTAAAATTTTACATAAACATGGATATATACCTTATATCACTTTACTTATATAAATCTTAGGCTTTAGATATTTAACTTAAAAAAGTAATTTACCTTTAGTTATCAGTAAAAATACTCTTTAGAGCTTTTAATTTTAAAATGAGTTTATGTTGAGACTCTTTTTCTTCTGTATCTTTTTCAATCTCATTAACAGCCTCTTCTAATTGAAGTTCTTTTTGCATATTAGCATCAATAGCTTCAGTTTTTATCTCATTTATAGCTTCATTTATATTTTCATCAAGCTCTTCTAGTTCTTTTTGTACTAAATCGATATTTTTAGTATTACTATCATCTTTAGTCCATTTTGCATATAAAGTAACATCTTGAACTATAGCCTTACTAAAGTCAAAAGCTTGAGTGAAGTTATAATTCCACCAACCATCAAATCTATAACCTTCCTTTATAGGTGTTGGTAGATCTTTTTCTGATAGTATAGAGCCTTTTGCAATAATAATAGAGTCTAAATTACCCTCATTATCACAATTAAAGGTTATAGTTTCACTCTTTTCTTTAGCATCTAGATCTTTTAAATCTTTAATTATATCTTCATTGTTATAATTAACTGTATAAGGTCTAAATGCAAGCTCTTCAATATTACTATTTATATTGATAGGAGTTATGCGATAAGAGTAACTATAAGCTTTGTTAGTTGGTACTGTATAGCCCTCTAATGGTACATGATCCATAAAGGCAGTATCAGACACACCACGTTGTTTATAGTCAATATTTAAGACAACTCTATCTGTGCTTAGATTAATATCTCTTGGATGTCTATATCTAGCATTATCAAAAGGTCTATCATTTAATTCTTCTGCTGTATAAGGAAGAGCAGATACCTCAAGAGTTCTGTCTGTTGATATTAGTAAGCCCAAACCCTCTCCATTAGTTAAGCTTGCATAACGTACATCAGTATGATTACCATTTTCTTGAGGTTTTAGCATCATAAAGTCAAAGCTATCTATAACTTTATTTTGATATAAGCCAATTCTAGCTCCACTCTTTCTATCTGCATAAGTATCAAAAGGACCACGACCATAATAGGTGAAGTTATCAAATTCATTATTTAGAATTAGACGTGAGCCAACTTTAGCAAGACCACCAACTTGAGCAAAATCACTTTGAGGTACTAAATTATCTAAAACTACTATTTCACCATTACCATAAATTTCATAGTTAATATCAATATTAGCATCAACCTTAAGGGTTGCTGACATATTCATATTAATCTTATTTTTAGAAGATTTATCTATATTTACAGTAACATTCTTAAGATTTAGATATTCACCTGCATCCTTACTTTCTTCGCTCCAGTAGGCAGATGTATCATTATAAGTTTGAGCTCTATAAATACTTTGAGTAGGACCTTGTTGAATAATATCAACTCCATCTAATTTATAAGAGTCAATAGTACCCATTTCTTTATTTAAGAAAATTTCAAACTCTTGACTTGCATCAGTTAGACCTTTTAATACAATGTAACTTGCATTTTCAGTTATAGATGTAAAATCAGCTACTTTATTTGTATTAACATTTTTATCTAAAACTACATCATCAAAGTTTAGCTTAAATTGTTCATGAGCAATTTCATAGCCTTTATGACCACCAAAGTTAGTATCTTCTTTTAATCTTACGCTAAAGTCTAGGAAGTAATCATCTTGAGCTTTAGGGTTAAATGATGGAAGAACTTTATTTAAGTCAATTAAAACTAAATGATAGTTATCATTTAAAGATTGACCTTTAGCTATCTAAAGAGCTATTTACTATGCCATGAGCTATAGGATGGTCAATATCGCCATTTTTATAGATACTAAATGAGATATCAAAATTACTTAATGGAGTATTTTCATATTCATTTACCATTTTAACTTTTAGCACATCATCTGACTTAAAGTTTTCATTTTGTAGATAGAAATTAACTTGTTGATGTACTTTCTTTGCTTCAAATAATTTAGGGCTTGGAGTATGATCTGCATACACAAGACCATTTGCACAAAATGCATTATCATTATATTTTTTATCTATCCAATCACCGCCATAACCTAGGAAGTAATCTTGAGGATTATCTTTATCTACAGTTAAGATAGATTGATCTATAAAGTCCCAAATAAAGCCACCATTTACATTATCTTTATTGCGAATAACGTCTAAGTGTTCTTTAGCATTACCATATGCCTGACCCATAGCGTGATTATATTCAGAGTGAATATATGGTTGTACATTATTATAGGCATTAACTTCATCAGGGAGAGCGTATTGAGTACTGTGAACATCTACAATATTTTCAATACGAGATTGTAAAGACCAAGGATCACCATTTTGTATTTGATCGTGATATGCAGATGCTCTTTCGCTCTTTCTAAATCTTGATGGATCTCTCTTTAGAGCGTACATAGAAGCGACCCAGAAAGGAGAGTGGCTATTGTATTGTACTTTTTCGTATTGAGCTTCATTATTTGAAGACCAAATTAAAACAGAAGGGTTATTTTTGTAATGTTCAATCATATTAGCATTACGATCAAGAACAGGGTAAACCCACTCTTTATATTCACCTGTTTCAATAGGACCTGTAGGAACTCTTGCACCTGTAACTGCAGCTCTATGGCTTTCTATATTTGCATCCATACAAATATAAAGACCCAATTCATCAGCAAGATCGTACATCATAGCGTCATTTGGGTAGTGTGAGGTACGAATAGCATTTAAATTAAAGTGTTTCATAGTACTTAGATCTGTTAGATATTCTTTTATACCTACAGCACGACCTTTGTACATATCAGTATCATGGCGATTTACACCACGAAGAACTAATTGTTTGCCATTAATTTGAAGTTGTTCTAAGTATTGATTATTGTTATTTTTAACATTAGTTACAACTTTACGGAGATCTCTAAAGCCAATGCGTTTTACTACAGACTCAATAGTATGGCCTTTATCATCTTTTAAAACAAGTTCTACAAAATAGAGGTTAGGTGTATCTGCAAACCATTTCTTTGGATTTTTTACATACATAGAAATAGTTTTAGTAGTACCTTTATCTAGTAGTTTTTGAGTATTATCAAAAGATGTTTTAGCAATATTAAATTCTGTATTTTTAGCAGAAGATATTTCTTTACCTTCTTTATCAAGGAGACGAGCACTTAGGGTATAGGTTTTATTATCTGTATTTCTAAGTCCACGAACAGTTGTATCTACATATAGATTAACATCACTATTAACTAGATCTTTTTTATTTACAAAATCTGTTTTAATGAAGAAATCTCTAATTTCAGCATCGCCTTTTGAGTAGAGGTAAATATCTCTATAAATACCGTTTTGGCGGATAAAATCTTGATTTTCAAGCCAGCTACCAATAGACCATCTAAATACTTTTAGGGCTATAGTGTTTTCGCCTTCATTTAGATAAGGTGTTATATTAAAGTCATGAGCTGTATAGCTATCAGTTGAGTAGCCTACAGCCTTACCATTTACAAATATATAATAGGCAGATTCAACACTTTGAAGAGAAATAAATACTTCTCTATTATGCCAATCATTATCTAGGGTAAAGGTTGTGCGATAGTAAGCAACAGGGTTTCTCTCTGTTGGGGCTTTAGGTTTTGTATAATCTTCTTTTTGAATATTATCTTGCCATGGGAAACCGTGATTTGTGTACATTGGTTCATCATATTTAAATGTACCATCAGGATTTCTATATGTTTGAATAGAAGCTGGGACTAATTCTTTTTGAAATTCATTACCCTTATAATCTTTAGAGAGCCATTCTTTATCTTTAAGATGAGCTTCCTCTGGTGTATAAACTAGAGCAAAGTCCCATTTACTATCTGTTAGTTTTTTATAGAATTTAGAGCTATTTGCATCAATATTATCTAAAGAGCTTTTTTCTGCTAAAAATGCTTTTTTAGGGCTATCATATGGAATAAATTGAGTTTTAGCTCTTTCTCTATTAACACCTACAGTTTCAATATCATCAAACCATTCAAGACCTGTAAGTTTTGCTTCAGAGCCATCTTCTTTAAAGCGTATAGTGCTTTTAAAGTAATCATCATAAATATCTAAAACCTTATTATAGGTTTCTTTTGCATCTAACTTATTTGCATTAGGTGCTATATTAGCCTCATTTTTATAGGATGAGTTAACATTATTAGTGTTATCAAGTGCAAAAGCACTATTCATACATCCTATAAGTATAGTTGAGATGGATGCACTTAATATAGTTTTAGTTCTTTTTTGCATAGGATAACTCCTTATTTAATTTAGATATAATATTCATATACTGCTCCTACAAAAACGAGTATTTTTTATAATTTTTTTATTCTACACAAAGATAGAGGTGCTTTAAAAGTATACTTTGTTGCAAATTTTAAATATTTTTATAAATTTTTTAGTTTTTTTTAGATTAAAGTTGTACATTATCAAACCATTTTTGTTGTTATGAAAACAACATAGTGCCATCTTGTGCAAAAAGAATATAAATCTCATATGAACTACTATTTTAGCCATTTACTAAAGAAGCTATTTATTTCTTATATAGAAATAATCTAAATCACACATAAACTACTATTTTAAGTAAAAGGGATAAAAGAATTTAATGAGAAAAGTTTTATTGTAAAGAGATATGTAGAGAAGGTTTAGGTTAATAAAAAGTAATTAGGTGTAAACTAAAGTTTAGAAGTTTACACCATGTTAATATTTATTAAATTTCATCCTTATAAGGATTAGCATAATTAAGAGCCATAACTATTTTTATTTCAAGTGGCTCCATAATTTTAGCATCTTCATCTTCAATATGATCGTAACCAAGAAGATGTAATGTGCCATGTACAATAAGATGAGCATAGTGTTCTTCTAAGGTTTTTTCTTGTTCTAAAGCTTCTTTTTCAACTACATTTTTGCATAAAACAAGATCGCCAAGTAGAGGAATAGAAACTTCATCTGGACATTCAAAAGGGAATGATAAGATATTTGTTGTTTTATCTTTATTTCTATAAGTTCTATTTAAATCTTGAATTTCATCTTCATCAACGATTCTTACAGTAATATCAATATCCTTATCTTCATTTTCTTTTAAATAACCCTCCATAATTAAAGCTTTATTTATCCATTTAGAAAACAAGTCAATATCTGGAATATTATCCTCATTTTCACAAGCTATTTGAAAATCTATATTAAGCATGACATATATCCTATATAAAAATACTAAAAGCTCTATTATTTTAAAGTAAAAGAGCATAAAAATAATGAAAGCAAATTGCTTTCATTATTTAAGATATTAAAGAGGTTTAAAGTCTCATCCTTTATATATTTTAGTCATCAAGTTTTGACTCATCTTCTTTTTCTTGAGCTAAAGAAATATCTTCTTTAACTATAGTATCTTTTGATTCTTTATCTTCATTCCTATCATTTCTTTTAAACTTATTTTGTTCTCTAGATTGATTTTCAATTCTCTCATACTTTTCATAAGCACTAACAATAGCAGCTACAACAGGATGTCTTACAACATCAGAGCTTTCAAAGAAAGTCATAGAGATACCATCTATATCTTTTAAAACTTCAATAGCATGTTTTAAACCTGATCTTACATTTCTAGGTAAATCTATTTGGCTTGGGTCGCCTGTAATTGCAGCTTTTGAATTAAAACCAATACGTGTTAAGAACATTTTCATTTGTTCTACAGTTGTATTTTGAGCTTCATCTAAAATTATAAAAGAGTCATTTAAAGTACGACCTCGCATATAAGCAAGAGGAGCAATTTCAATAACTTGTTTTTCAATAAGTTTTTCTACTTTTTCAAAACCTAACATTTCAAATAAAGCGTCATATAAAGGTCTTAAATAAGGATCTACTTTTTGACTTAGATCTCCAGGTAGGAAACCTAGTTTTTCACCAGCTTCAACAGCAGGTCTTGTTAAAATAATTCTGCGAACTTCTTGTCTTTCAAGAGCATCAACAGCAGCAGCTACAGCAAGGTAAGTTTTACCAGTACCAGCAGGACCTATACCAAAGGACACATCAGATGCTACCATCTTTGATATATAGTGTTGTTGATTAGTAGTTCTAGCTTTAACCACACCACGTTTAGTTTTTAAATTAGTAGCTTTTTGGTAAATATGACCAATTTCACCACGTAATTTACCCTCTAAACTATAGTTAGTATCATCACTTTCTGTTTTTGTTTTTTCAAGTATCATTAGATGAACATCATCTAATGTAATTTCATTAACTTTTTGACCTTTTACAGGTGCAGTTTCAACGTAAAGGGCTTTAATGATTTGGCAAGCCTTTTTTACTTTAGACTTATCTTTACCTTCAACTTGAAAAAGTGCACCAGTATAGGCAATAGTAACACCTAATCTCTTTTGAATTTGCAATAAGTTTTCATCTTCAGGACCTATTAAATAAGCAAGTCTTTCCTTATGAGCAGGTTCTAAACTAAATTTTTCTGTTACTATTGCCAATTTATTACTCCTAAATCATTACAGCTTTTAATGTATGAGCCATAACTTTTTCTATTTTGACATCAACCATTGTTCCAATTAAAGAAGGATCACCTTCAAAAACAACAATTCTATTATTTGAAGCACGAGCTTTAAGTTCTCTACTATCCTTTTTAGATAAGCCTTCAACTAAAACTCTTTGAGTAGTGCCAAGCATTCTTTGTGAGTATACATTTGAAAGTTCTTCAAGTCTTGCTTGAAGTCTGTATAGTCTTTGTTTTTTAACTTCAGCACTAACATTATCTTCTAAAGATGCAGCAGGTGTTCCATTTCTTATTGAGTAAATGAAACTAAAGCTTTGATCAAATTCTACATCATTAACAAGACGCATAGTTTCTTCAAAGTCTTCATCACTTTCATTAGGGAAACCTACAATAATATCTGTAGAGATATAGATATTAGGTCTAGCCTCTCTTAATTTAGCAACTAATTCTCTATAAGAGTCTGAAGTATAATTACGTCTCATTTTAGACAGGATATTATCAGAACCTGATTGAACAGGGATATGAATTGAGTCAGCTATTACAGGTAGATCTTTAATAGCCTGAATAATATCATCTGTAAATTCCATAGGATTTGATGTTGTAAATCTAATTCTTTCAACACCATCAATAGCTGCTACTTCATATAGTAAAGAAGAGAAGCGAACTATATCACCTTCATTAGATAGACCTCTATATGAGTTTACATTTTGACCTAAAAGGTGAATTTCTTTAGCACCATTAGCTACATGAGTTACTACTTCATCTAAAATATCTTGTAGTGCACGAGAGTCTTCTTTACCGCGTGTATAAGGTACAATACAGTAAGTACACATATTAGAGCAGCCTTCCATAATGGTAATAAAGGCAGAAGGTCCTCTAATACCTTGATCAGGTAGGGCATCAAATTTTTCAAGAGCATCTGCTGTTACATCAATAACTGCTTCATGAGTTTGTCTATATTGACCTATTAATTGAGGTAATCTATGTGTAGTACGAGGACCAAAAACTATATTTACGCTCTTATCTAGTTTTATGATTTCTTCAGCAAGTTCAGAACCAACACAACCACCAAAGGCAATAATAGTATTTTCATTAATAAAGCCCTTAGATCTCCAATTTGCAAGTTGATTAAATACTTTATCTTCAGCTTTAGCTCTTACAGCACAAGTAATTAAAACAATAACATCTGCATTTTGAGGTTCACGACTTTCAACATAACCTGCTGCAGTTAGGAGATCACGTATACGATCTGCATCATATACATTCATTTGGCATCCCCATACAGCAACATGGAAAGTACCATTTTGTATCATTAAATCTTGGTCTATTACAATATTCATAATTTATTTTCTTTTTTGATTGTTATGAACTAAATTTTTAAGTAAATTTAGTCTTTATTTAGATTAAATTGATATTTATCACAATATTATACTATTTATCTAACATATTAAAAATAAAATGATTGAAAACTATCATTTTATTACTATATAGAAGAGCAAGTAATCTATAACATTTTAGAAAATAATATAATTTTGCATAGAAAAAATAAACAGTTAGACTTTTAAATATAGTTTATTTTAAAAAAAAATCAAAATTTTTTATTGTGAGCTAAGTCAAATAAAATAAGGATTTCTTTTGATATAATTAATCTTGTTCACTAAAAAAACTTAAAAAAGTTGTTGACACTATTTTTTTTATGTTTATAATGTGACCTCACTTAAGGCAAGCACTTAAGAAGTTCTTTAAAAATCAGTAC
>JARHZF010000161.1 GCA_029258325.1 Anaerobiospirillum sp.
GTGTAGCACGTGATCCTAAAGAAATTTTTAAAGTGATTAAACTTGTTGCAGACAAAGGTAATTTATTTGCAAAATACAAAGTAGCAAATGCTTATTATTATGGCAGTGGTGTTGAGAAAAACTACAAAGCTGCTTTTGATATATATAAAACTATAGCAACAAAAGGTCAGGATAAATTTTTAGAAGCTAAGAAAGATACTACTAATGTATTTGATATAACAAGCTATGTATCTACTATCTATATGGTAGGTCATATGTATCATGAAGGCGAGGGAGTTTCTAAAAATGCAAAAGAAGCTTTTTCTTGGCTTAAGAGAGCAGCTGATCTTGATAGCATTCCTGCAGTAAATGAGCTTGGCTTTATGTATCTAAATGGTGATGGTGTTCAACAAAATAAAGATATGGCTAAGTTTTATTTAAATAAAGCATGTAAAAATGGTGTTAGAGATAGTTGTTTTTTAAATAACTAGTTAGGTCATATTTTAAAAGTAGTTTATAGCAAATATTGAGCTAAAAAAAGCCTCATACTAGATAAATATGAGGCTTTATTCTTTAAATTTCTATATCTTTTTTATCCTTGTCACTATGTGTCAGTAATTTTCTTTCAAGATCTAAATTAGGTTTTATATTTTTATTATTATTGTCATCAATTTCACCTAATACATATTGTTTTGCAAACATATCTAAGATAAGTAAAAACATACCAACTAATAAAGGTCCAAAGATAACACCCATAAAGCCAAAGACAGGCAGACCTACAATAACACCAAAAATAGTGATTAAAGGATGTGTATCTGCCATTTTCTTTTGTAAAAATAATCTAATAACATTATCACATTGAGCTACAACTAAGGTACAGTAGGCAAGAAGACCTATAGTTTGATATAAAGAACCCTCAAAATATTGAGCAATACATAAAGGTATCCAAATAATCATAGTACCAACTAAAGGAATAATTGAGGCAAAGCCAGTTAAGATGGCAAATAAAATAGCATTATTTACTCCAAAGATATAATAGCCAATACCTGCAATAATACCTTGAATTAAAGCTAAAAGAGGAATACCTATAGCATTTGATCTTACTGTTAGATAGATTTGCTTTTTAATAATATCTTTATTTTTTTCATTAAATGGTAGTAGTCTTGATATGTAATGTTCCATATTGCGACCACCTGCTAGTAAGAAAAATAAAACTAAGATTGCTGTAAATAAATTAACTGCAAAATTATTAAGACCTGATAAAAGCATATTAAAAATTAAGGTCATTTTTGCTGTTATATATTCTTTTGACTTATCTGACATTAAATCAATATTAAATTCATTTTTAATATAATGTAAAGTCTTTACAAATTTATCTATTATAGTGTTTACATCAAAATTAAACTTTTGAATGTAATCATAGGCAAAAAGAGGGAGCAAAGTTAGAGGGATTAACACAAATAAAGTTATTGTTAAAGTAATAATCCAAGCGGCTTTATTTTTTCCATATTTATCTGTTAAAGAAAAATTTATATGTCTTAGCATTACATATAAAGTAATAGCACCTAAAATACCTCCTAAAAAGTCTAGGGCTTGTACTACAATAGTGTAACCTAATGTGAATATAAGAAGTAATAAAGTCCACTCAAAATATTTTTCACGTGAGTTATGTAACATATTTCCTCAAAACTAGTAAAAGTGATAATTATTCGCTAGTGAAATATCTTTTTTGATGATAAAAACTCATAAAATAAAGTTATTTTCAAAAAGATAATAGTTTATTTCTATTATACATAGGAATTTATTATTTTATCATATAGTTATAGGGGATTTGTATGATAAGTTTAGACCCATTAAAGCAAGAGTATCTTGAGTTATTATCTAAAAATTATAAAAATAGATATGCTGCTTTTACAGAAATTATTAATTTATCTGCTATTTTAAATCTACCAAAGGGTACAGAACATTTTATTTCTGATATTCATGGTGAGTATGAAGCTTTTTGTCATATCTTAAATAATTGTTCAGGCGTGATTCGAGATAAAGTTGATTATTACTTTACTCAATTTACAGAAGAACAAAAAGGTAATCTTTGTACCTTAATTTATTATCCAAATGAAAAGATGGATATTCTTTATAAAGAAGGTGCACTTGATGAAGCTTGGTTTAGAGAAAATCTTCTTCATTTAATTGAACTTGCTCGTTATCTATCATCTAAATATACAAGATCTAAAGTAAGACGTGCTATAGGTCATGAGTTTAACTATATCCTAGATGAGTTATTACACTCAAAGGAAGCTGAAGATAATCAACGCTCACGCTATCATGCTAGTATTATTAATTCTATTATAGAAACTAGATCTTCTCATCACTTTATTACATCATTATGCTCTTTAATTAAAAGACTTGCTGTAGATCATTTACATATTGTAGGCGATATCTTTGATAGAGGACCACATCCTGATTATATTTTAGATTTACTTATGAACTATCATAGCCTTGATATTCAATGGGGTAATCATGATATTTTATGGA
>JARHZF010000099.1 GCA_029258325.1 Anaerobiospirillum sp.
GGTAGCTAAAGCAGCGGAAGCTAAGCCTTTAATAAAAGCATTTTTATAGATAGCACGATATTGTGCTAGGAGCATAGTAAGAGCACCTTTAGTTAATTTCATAGGGATAAATACCTTTAATAAAAAATAAGTAATAAAAAGAAGGAAGAGACAAAACAATTGAAAGAAAAAAAATAATCTGTTAATTAAAAACAACAAATAGACAAACAATAAAAAAGAGGTAAGAAAAAAAAACTTTACCAACAACTAAAAAAAACATAAATAGCAAAGTGTTCTTACTTCTTAAAAAAAATGTAAATCTAAAAATTGTAAAAAAAAAACAAACCACAAAATCTTCAAAATAGTCTCTCAAGAAAGAAGAGGACTAAAAGTCTTAACTACATGATAAAAAGAGACTTTCACATTTGTTTACAGATGGATAATAGTTTGTTTTTGTTTATGTTCTTATATGTATTTCTTTTTTTGTTTTGTTTGGTATTGCGTCTAATAATTTTGTAGGTGAATATAGGATGCTTTATGCCTTTACACTTGATAACTTAATGTTTGATGTTTATGTATAATCTAGAGAACTTTTTGATTTTTTTTACATTTGTAAAGCTATAGTATTTAGAATATGTAAGTGTTAATTTTAAATAAGTGTATAAGATCTGATTTTATAAACAGGTGCTTAAATAGATTAGATAGTACGGTCTTAATTAAAAAACCACATACTTTAAAAAGAGATTTAAAGCAATGTCAAAGTCCTTTCTTAAAAAAAATAAAGCACCTGATTTTGCAAATGATAACTAAAAGTATTTAAGAAAACAATAAAAAAATAGATCTTTACAATAAATATTGTGTAACTTTTTCTCTAATATAAGATCTTTATTGTATTTTTAAAATTTAAATGTAAAAATCATTTTTGTAATTCTTGATTTATTTATAATATTGTGTAAACAATATTAACTTCTCCTATCTAAATCATAACTAAAAACAAAGCTATTGAAAACAACTCTATCTCTAAAAGTCTATTCTCATAACTTCTGCTTTTTTATATTTTTGTAGTGTTAAGTATTTTGGATTGTTATTTAACAACATTGTTCTCTTTTATGTAGCACTTATGATTTTTGCTTTATTACTTAAACTAACATAGTACTGTCTTGTGTAGATACAAAATAAATCTCACATGAACCATTTATGTACCACCAACATAAACATACATGAACTATTTTTGTATATAAATATATATACATATTTATTTTATAAACTAACATTTTGATTTTTATAGATTTTTTATAGCACATTTTTTGTGCGTTACTTTTTAGTTATATTTTTGCTTAATTTTTAGTAAAAATTAAAATTTAATACTTTTAAATAAAGTTTATTTAATCTTATCTTTTATAGATAAAATCTATAAAAGATAAGTTTTAATTATAATAAGTCTTTATTTTTTATAACTCTTATTTACCATGTTTAAACTTAAAAAATTACTTAATTTACTCTAATTTCTTTTTCTAAAATAGTGCAAAATCATTAAAAAACGATCTATTTTTAAGCAAAAGTACAAAAAAATAGGCTAAATTTATCCTTTTTATTGATCCTATTTTTAAAAATTATTAAATTGAAAAAAAAAAAGGAAATTAAAAAAAAGGAGCTTTCTAATGTCTTACTCTCAAGTTGTTTACGATAGACTTTCAAAAATATATGCACATCAAAGTGAATACCTTCAAGCTGTTTTAGAGGTTTTAGTAAGTCTAGAACCATTACTAAAAAGCACTAATATTTATGAGAAAAATAAGATCTTAGAAAGAATAACAGAGCCTGAGCGATTAATTCAATTTAAAGTAGAATGGCTTGATGACAAAGGTGAAATTCAAGTTAATAAAGGCTATAGAGTTCAATTTAACTCAGCTATAGGTCCATACAAAGGTGGTCTTCGTTTCCATCCTAGTGTAAATGAAGGTGTTTTAAAGTTCTTAGGTTTTGAGCAAATCTTTAAAAATTCACTTACAGGTCTTCCTATTGGTGGTGCAAAAGGTGGTAGTGATTTCGATCCAAAAGGCAAATCAGATAATGAAATTATGAGATTTTGCCAATCCTTTATGCTAAACCTATATCGTCACATTGGTGCAACTGTTGACGTACCAGCAGGTGACATTGGTGTTGGTGGTCGTGAAATTGGTTATCTATATGGTGCTTATAAAAAGATTACAAATACTTATGAGGGTGTGCTTACAGGTAAGGGTTTAAACTTTGGTGGTTCTCTTGCTCGTACAGAAGCTACAGGTTATGGTACTGTTTATTTTGCAAGAGAAATGCTAAAGACTAAAAATGACGCACTTGAAGGCAAAATCTGTACAGTATCAGGTGCTGGTAATGTTGCTATTTACTGTTGTGAAAAGCTACATCAAGTAGGAGCAAAACCAATTACTGTATCTGACTCACGTGGTATGATCTTAGATGAAAATGGCATTAATGTAGATGTCTTAAAACAAGTAAAAGAAGTTGAAAGAGCATCACTTACACGTTATAAAGAATTAGTACCAAGTGCTAAATATATAAGTGTAGATGAGTATAAGAAAGGCACTAATGCAGTATGGTCAGTAAAATGTGATGCAGCATTCCCTTGTGCTACACAAAATGAATTAAATAAAGAAGATGCTATTACACTTTTAAATAATGGCTGTAAACTTGTAGCTGAAGGTGCTAATATGCCATCATCTATCGATGCTATAAATGTATTTTTAGATGCAAAGATTCATTATGGTCCTGCTAAGGCTGCAAACGCAGGTGGTGTAGCAACATCAGAGCTTGAAATGCAACAAAATGCTTCTATGTGTTCATGGTCATTTGAAAAGGTTGATAGCAAATTAAATGATATTATGACACATATACATGAAAATGCTGCAATGACAGCTAAAGAGTTTAAAGCTGATGGTAATCTTGTACTAGGTGCAAACATTGCAGGCTTTAGAAAAGTAGCTGATTCTATGATAGCTTTAGGTGTTATGTAAATAATGTAACCTTATTTAGATTTATAATAAATCTATAAATACAAAGATAATTTTATAAAAAAGTATTTTTATAAGAAAACTTACTCATTAATATAATCAATTACCACAAAGAAAAGCTATTTCTCTTTGTGGTAATTTTTTTTGTATAAACTTATTGTAAAATTTTACAAGATTGTAAATACTTACAATAAGGTTATTAATTTTAATGTAAGATTTGTAATGTGTTGTTAGTAATTGTATTAAATGAATCCATTTAGTGTTAGTGATTATATTAAATTAGACCATTTAGATATCCAACTTGTACCATTTTGCTTTAAGTGTTTAAAAGATCGTGGTCAATCTATTAATTTTGATATTAGATTTGTAGCATTTGAATTGAAGTTGTAAGAGTTTAGGTAAATGTATCAATCTTATAAGTCTTTGTGATTTTGCATTGTTACCTACAATCAACATAGTGATTTCTTGCTTAGATGGAAATAATACAAATATTTTATGAACTTTCTGATATCTGCCTTGTACCGTGACAATAATTCTCTTAATTTAAAACCATAATTTTTTTTATTTAAATGAACTTTAACATTTACACAATATTATTTTATGTAAGATTTATCTTGTTTTACATGAGATAGAGATATATGGTTGTAATTAATGGAAATAATGACATAACTACAATATTTACTGTTAGTGATTATATTAAATTAGACAATTTAGATATCCAACTTGTACCGTGTGAGTTTAAATGGATTTTTTACAAAAAAGCCACAAAAAAAATATAGAGGTTCTTAATTTTTGAATTAATTTAGAAAAAATAGAGTTACTTTTTTTTGTGGTATTTTTTGATGAAGAGAGATTAGATCTGAAAAAATAGGATCGAGATAGAGTAAATAACTCTTTTTTTTGATTTTAAAGATAAATCTTTATAAAATTAAAATTAAGAAAGTACTTTTGCTTTCTTGATGATTTTTTTAGATTCAAAAAAATGAGAAGTGCATAACCTGCTTCAAAGTTTCGACCGACCGCGAACAGATTATGCACCCCACTATGCTCATTTTACCACAAAGTCCTACAAAACTCATACAATCTTTGTATGTTAATTTTAATTTAGTAAATGTACTGTGAACTTTAATAAGAATTTGTACATTTACCATAAGTTTCTAAAACTATACATATATCAATTTTGATATTATATTCTATGTAAAAGTTTGTACTTTTTGTATTGTGTTGAACTTAAGTGAACTTTTATACATTATTAACTTCTTTGAAAATAATTAACACTTATTTTAAATGCTATTAAACTTATAAAAGTCATGATAG
>JARHZF010000091.1 GCA_029258325.1 Anaerobiospirillum sp.
AAAGGAGCTAAAGCACAAGCTGCTAAAAAAGGCGATGCTTTTGCTTTATCTTCAGTATCAGGTGCACAAGCTGCAATTAAAGCTGTTGATGATATTATTGCAGTTTTAGATAAACAACGTGGCAACTTAGGTGCTATGCAAAATCGTATGGAATCAACTATACGTAATCAATCAAATGTATCAATGAATACAGCTGATGCAAGATCTCGTATACGTGATGCTGATTTTGCTGATGAAAGTGCAAACTTAACTCAACAAAATATCATTCAACAAGCAGCATCATCAATGTTAATGCAAGCTAATATGAGATCACAATTAGCATTATCATTACTTGGTAAATAAGTCAGAAAAACAGTTCCTTTTTTTAAAGGAAAGGATAAAAATATGGCACTTTACGTAAATACTAACGTAAGCTCCTTAAATGGTCGTAATAAGCTAAATAATGCAACAAATTTATTAAACACTACTTATCAAAGACTATCATCAGGTCTTCGCATTAATAGTGCAAAAGATGATGCTGCAGGCTTACAAATATCTGACCGTTTAACCACACAAATTAATGGTTTAAATCAAGGTAATCGCAATGCAAATGATGGCCTAGCTCTGATGCAAACAATGGAAGGGGCTATGGATGAGATGACTAATATGCTACAACGTATTCGTACTTTAGCTGTGCAATCAGCTAATGGTACTAATACAGAAGCTGATCGTAAAGCTATTATGGCAGAGTCTGATCAACTAGCAGAAGAAATTACACGTATTGCAAAACAAACAACATTTGGTGGTCAAAAAATTTTAGTATCTGTAAATAAGGCTAAGAAAGATTCTTTAATTTTATCAGGTCCAAATAATTTAAAGGCAGGTGTAACTTTCCAAGTTGGTGCTAATACTGGTGATACTTTAATCTTAAAAGTTGCATCTAAAGGTTATACTTTATCAATGATGATAGATGCAGCTAAGGTAGATAAACTAGCAATTAAAAAGAGTTTTAATGCAAAAGCAGGTGTTGGTGGTGCTAGTGAAGGTGTAGCATTTGCATTATCAGCAGTATCATCTGCTCAAAAAGCAATTAATGAGATTGATAAAGTTATTGCAGTTATTGACAAGCAACGTAGCAACCTAGGTGCTATGCAAAATCGTATGGAATCAACTATACGTAATCAATCAAATGTATCAATGAACACAGCTGATGCAAGATCTCGTATTCGTGATGCTGATTTTGCTGATGAAAGTGCAAACTTAACTCAACAAAACATCATTCAACAAGCAGCATCATCAATGTTAATGCAATCTAATATGAGATCTCAAATGGCATTATCATTAATAGGTAAATAAACTTAAATAATTCTCATTTTTTATAAGTTTTTTAGGAGAAGTTTTAAAAAGGATCTGTTTTTTAGCAGATCCTTTTTTTGTATAGAATTTCAATATAAAAGCTAACTTTAACAGATAGACGATTTATAGCACTTTGAATTTATCAAACCTCACATATAGATATTTTATTTAAAAAATATGTTTTATTTTATAATTTAACTTAAATATTAATTAGATATCTTCTATATTTTTATGAAATTAATATAAATTTATTATTTTTCAGTAAAAATATTAAAGATTTATTTTTTATTGACGACATTTTGTTTATAAAAATAAAAGTAAAAAATACTTTATCTTAACTAAAGGACGGTGAAGAAATGGCTTTATATGTAAATACTAATGTAAGCTCATTAAATGGTAGAAATAAGCTTTCTAATGCTACAAATAGTTTA
This sequence comes from Anaerobiospirillum sp., assembly GCA_029258325.1. GTDB lineage: Bacteria > Pseudomonadota > Gammaproteobacteria > Enterobacterales > Succinivibrionaceae > Anaerobiospirillum_A. The sequence goes on from JARHZF010000091.1 coordinate 1,767, forward strand.
AATACTACATATCAAAGACTATCATCAGGTCTTCGCATCAATAGTGCAAAAGATGATGCTGCAGGCTTACAAATATCAGATAGATTAACTACACAAATCAATGGTTTAAATCAAGGAAATCGTAATACCGCAGATGGAATAGCACTTCTTCAAACAATGGAAGGAGCTATGGATGAGATGACTAATATGCTTCAACGCATACGTACTTTAGCTGTACAGTCATCTAATGGTACTAATACTAAAGCCGACCGTGAAGCTATTAAGGCAGAGTCAGATCAACTATCAAATGAAATCACACGTATTGCACAACAAACAACCTTTGGTGGTCAAAAGATTTTGGCTTCATCTAAAAAAGATGTAACTCTTTATGATAGTAAAAAGATAACTTTACAAGTTGGTGCTAATAGTGGTGATAAATTAGAAATTTCTATTCATTCAAAAGGTTATACTTTATCTTCATTAATATCACAAGCTAATGTTGCACAAGATGCAATTACAAATAATGGAGGTAAAGCTGCAGCTGCAGGAAAAGGTAATGCCTTTGCTTTATCTGTAGTATCAGGTGCACAAGCTGCAATTAAAGCTGTTGATGATATTATAGCTGTTTTAGACAAACAACGTGGCAATTTAGGTGCTATGCAAAATCGTATGGAATCAACTATACGTAATCAATCAAATGTATCAATGAATACAGCTGATGCACGTTCTCGTATTCGCGATGCTGATTTTGCTGATGAAAGTGCAAATCTAACACAACAAAATATCATTCAACAAGCAGCATCATCAATGCTAATGCAGGCTAACATGAGACCACAAATGGCTCTATCCTTAATTGGCTAAAAGATTTTATATAAACATAAAGTGTCAAAGAGAATGTTAATTTACATTCTCTTTTTCTATATAAGTAGAATTTAGTTAATTAAAAACTGAATGTTTTATACAAAGATATAGTTTTATAAAAAACTTCTCAAAGGGAGATAAAGTAATGGCTTTATACGTAAATACTAACGTTAGCTCTTTAAATGGTCGTAATAAGCTAAACAATGCAACAAATAGCTTAAACACAACCTATCAAAGACTATCATCAGGTCTTCGCATCAATAGTGCAAAAGATGATGCTGCAGGTTTACAAATTTCTGATAGATTAACCACACAAATCAATGGTTTAAATCAAGGCAACCGCAATGCCTCAGATGGAGTGGCCCTACTTCAAACAATGGAAGGAGCCATGGATGAGATGACTAATATGCTTCAACGTGTACGTACTCTAGCTGTACAATCAGCTAACGGTACTAACACACAAGCAGATCGTGATGCCTTAAATGCTGAGGTTGCTCAATTATCAGAAGAAATTACACGTATTGCATGTAAAACAACCTTTGGTGGTCAACAAGTTTTAGCAGGTAATGATGATCCTAAAACTAAAGGTACTGCAACAGGTAAAGGTTTAATTATATCACAAGGTATTACCTTACAAGTTGGTGCAAATTCAGGTGATACTATTAAGGTTACAGGTTTATCTCAAGCTTTTACTGTTAAAGGTATTGCAAGTAGAGCAGGTATAAATCCAACAAATAAAACTACAGGCTTTAAAGATGATAACACTATGTCTGTATCAGCAGCATCTGTTGCAGCAAGCCTAATTGATAGTATTGATAAAATGATTGGTGCAGTTGATAAGCAACGTGGCAACTTAGGTGCTATGCAAAATCGTTTAGAATCAACTATACGTAATCAATCAAATATAGCTATGAACACAGCTGATGCTCGTGCACGTATTCGTGATACTGATTTTGCTGAAGAAAGTGCAAATCTAACTCAACAAAATATTATTCAACAAGCAGCAGCTTCAATGCTAATGCAATCAAATATGAGACCACAAATGGCATTGTCATTAATT
>JARHZF010000216.1 GCA_029258325.1 Anaerobiospirillum sp.
ATCAAAATTATCATATAGCTCATACTCTTTTAGCATGCTTATAACTTCATCTTCTGTAAAGCCAAAGCTATCATCAAATGCTGTTGTATTTAAAATATTGGACTCATATAGATTTTTAATATTAGAAAATAAACTATCTGAAAATCTTATAATTCCAACTATTACTGCAAGGTGTAGATACTTATTGTCATTTAAAAGAGCATCATAAAACTTAGTTAATAGTTCTAAAGCCTCATTAAAATAACCATTATCATAAGCCTCAACTAAAGGAGCTTCATACTCATCAATTAAAACTATAACTTGTTGACCATAGACTTTATAGAGAGTCATACATAATACCTGAATTGCATATATGATATTAATATCTTTACTTTTATATATTTCTCTAAAAAGATCTTTGTCATCTATATCAATATTAGAACTTTTAACTACAGAATTAAAATGAGAAAACAAAAGTTTCATCTTAAGAGATAAATTCTCTTTTAACTCTTCATAGGTATAACCTAAATTATACATATTTAAATGAATAACAGGATATTTACCCATTTCACTAAAGTATGGAGACTTTTCTATCTTTAAACCTTTAAAAATATCTTTATTCTTAGTAGCTTCTTTTATGTCAAAGAAATAATTAAGCATTGATAGATTTAAGCTCTTACCAAAACGGCGTGGTCTTAAAAAGAGTTGTACCTTAGCATCTTCTTTTAAAACTTTTTCAATAAAAAGACTTTTATCTACATATAAACAATCTTTTTCTCTTAAATTTCTAAAATTACCAGTACCAATAGCTATGCCTTTCATAACAACATCTCCTCTTATTTTAATTAAATGTATTCTTTTATATTTTAATAGCTAGGAACTTAGATTCATTGTAACAATAAAAACACAAAAACTTAACAATATACATAGAAGAAATAAATAATGATTATATATGTTATAAATACGGTAAATAAAGCATTTATGCTATTATATTATAATAGTGTTACAAAAAAATTGTTTTTAAATTAAGGATTTTTTTATTTAAAATAATGTATTTAGCTTTGATTTTTTAAAAGTCTTTGCCTTAAGTCTTTTTAGAGTATAATCAACTCTTATATTTAATCCTTTTAATTTATATAAATATTATGTTTTATGACATAAAATTCATATAAGTTTTTTCTACTTTATTTTTACTTTAAAGGTTTATCCATGATTTATAGCATTTTTAAAAAGTGCCTACATAAAGAGAATGCAGAATATAGTTCTTTTAATTTACTAACTGCAATTAATAGTCTTTATCTTTTAACTAAAGGTTTTGTTATATTTAAAAAAGATAATGAACTTAATTTATATGTAAATGAAAAAGATGAGCTTTTAAAGGTTAAAGACTTCTCTTCTTTAGAAGATAAAGAAGGCTATTTACTTATGCCTTTTAAAAAAGATAAAGAAAGTCTTTTTTTATTAAATAAAATCAAAGTAGTAGGTCATGACAATATAATTAGCTTTTCTTATAATCTTTTACAAAAAAAAATAGAAGAGTTTGAAAAAGAGGAAAATACTCATTTAAATATTCATGCTCTTTATAATTATATAAATAATCTTTTTTCAAAAGAACTAAAAGAATCTACAAATAATGATGACTTTAAACTTTATGAAAAAGCTTTTTTAAAGTGTAAAGAGTTTTTAAAAGAACATAAAAAAATTGTTTTATCTCGTTGCCTTGATTTAGAAAATGGCAATATAAGTAATGCTTTTTTAAAAGCTTTATCTAAATATCCTTATGCTCATACCTATTTATTTGTAACAGATAAAAAAGAATGTTTTATGGCAGCAACTCCTGAAACACTTGCATCTTTTAAAGATAATACTGTCTTTACTATGTCACTTGCAGGATCTATGCAAAGCTCTTTATTTGAAGATTATAAAAATGCTTATTGGTCTTTAAAAAATCAAGAAGAACAAAAGATAGTTACAGACTATATTATAGATACACTAAAAAACTTTAAAGATGATATTTTAGTATCACTACCTTATACATTTAAAGCAGGTCCTGTTATTCATATAAGATCTGATATTAAAATTCAAAATAAAACTTTAAAAGAAGCTTTAGATATTGCTACTTTATTAAACCCAACTCCAGCTGTTTGTGGTAATCCTACATTAAATGCATATAAGTTTTTATGTGATAATGAATATTATGATAGAGAATACTACTCAGGTGTTGTAGGTTATAAAGATAAAGATTCTTTTTCTTTCTTTGTAAACTTAAGATGTTTAAAGTTTTTTGATAATAAAACAAGACTTTATGCAGGTGGTGGTTTAATTGAAAGCTCTTCACTTTTAAATGAATATGAAGAGACTTTAATTAAAATGAAAACATTAAAAGAGATTTTATAATATGTACACAAATAAACAGAATGTATTAGAGCTTGTCTCTTTAATGCAAGAACATAATATTCAAAATGTTGTGTTATGCCCAGGCTCTCGAGATATACCAATTGTTAGAGCATTACTTAAAACTCCATTCTTTAGATGTGTATCTGTAACTGATGAGAGATCGGCATCTTTTATAGCTTTAGGTCTTTGTATTAAAGAAAAAAGACCTTGTGCTATAGTTACAACATCAGGATCTGCTTTATTAAATACAGCTCCTGCTATATCCGAAGCCTTTTATCAAAAACTCCCTCTTCTTGTAATATCAGCTGATAGAGCAAGATCGTGGATAGATCAGATGGATGGTCAAACTATTGAACAAAATTGTATTTTTACAAAATTTGTTAAATATGAAACTACCTTACCTGAAGTTTTAGATGCAGATACAAAGTGGCATTGCAATAGATTATGTAATGAAGCTTTATTAAAACTTTTCTCACATGATTTAGGGCCTGTTCATATAAATGTACCTATATCAGATCCATTTTTTAAAGAAGATGTTGAAACACTACCTAAATGTCGTGTTATAAAAAATGGCTCTTTTAAAGATGTCTTTTATGAAATTGGTACACATAAAAGAATTTTATTAATTATAGGTCAACAATTACATACACTTAAATTTACAGATGAGAATGTCTCTCTTTTAAAGAGAAATATTGTTATAAGTCATGAACATTTATCAAATGTTGAATGTAATGATTTTGTAAAAAACTTTGATACTTTACTTTTATCTTATGAAGATAAAGAAGCATTAATGCCTGATTTAGTTATAACACTTGGTGGTCATTTTGTATCAAAGCAAACACGCCTATTACTTCGCAATAAAAATATAAAACATATAAATATAGTAGATAGTGACAAAATATCAGATCTCTTTTGTTCACTATCTTTGCATGTATTTGCAAATAGTATTGATTTTATTAAAGCTTTAATAAAATACTTAAAGGATAATGAAAGCGAAGATAAAATAGCTTATACAGATTTTGTATATAAACTAAAAGATAAAATTAAAGAACCAAGTTTAGATAGCTTTAATCAAATTAGTGCTACAGGTCTTCTTTTAAATAAAATAAAGAGTTTTGATAGATTATGTTTAGCAAATAGCTCAACTGTTAGATATGCATCTTTATTTTTATTAGAAAGCTGTCCTTATGTAAGTGTTAATCGTGGTGTTAATGGTATTGAGGGTTCATTGTCTACCTTTATAGGTACAAGTATTAATTTTGATAAATTAAAAAATATTAAAAATTCATCTTTACATAAAAAATTTAATGTCCTTAAAAATAAGATTGAGGATATGATAAATTTTGATAAAGTGTGTGAGTATGAAGAACATACAAATGCTTTAGATTTTTTAATTATTGGTGATTTAAGCTTCTTTTATGATATGAATGCTTTATTTAATAATTTATATAGCAATAATATAAGAATAATGCTCATAAATAATGAAGGTGGCGAAATCTTCTCTAATATTAAAGGTCTTAGTATGGATGAGAG
>JARHZF010000152.1 GCA_029258325.1 Anaerobiospirillum sp.
TATCTATGGAAATTACACGTATTGCATGTCATTCAACCTTTGCTGGCGAAAAGATTTTAGCTGGTAAATCTAATGGCTTAGTATCAAATAAAGGTACTATTACATTACAAGTAGGTGCAAACTCAGGTGATCAACTAGTATTAACAGGTTTATCACGTGGTTTTTCTCTATCAATGATAGCATCTGCATCAAAACAACATAATAAACCAGGTAATGCAAATACAGGTACTAAGGCTTTAATAAAACAAAATGGTAATAATGTTCATTATTTTGACGTATCAAAAGTATCAAAAGCCCAAAGTGTTTTATCTGTAATTGATAAAATGATCTTAGTTATAGATCAACAAAGAGCACACTTAGGTGCTATGCAAAACCGCTTAGAATCAACTATACGTAACCAAGCATCAATATCTGAAAATGAGTCAGATGCAAGATCTCGTATTCGTGATACAGACTTTGCAGAGGAAACAGCAAATCTAACCCAACAACAAATTATTCAACAAGCATCTCAATCTATATTAACTCAGGCAAATCAAAAACCTCAGATTGCACTTGCTTTATTAGGTAGATAAGAGCTTTAAAAAGAATTTTTTAGGTTTTCTCTCCTGAGTAGAAATACTCATTTTTTGGGGTGTCGTAAGATGCCCCCTTTTTTATTTTAAATTTTATATGTTTTTTTATAAAAAAAGATTACAGCCTTTATGTTGCTGTAATCTTTTAGTTAAAAACTATTGTACTATTTCATATTTCCAAGTAGAAATACCACCAAAGTTCATAACATTCTTATAACCTGCTTTTACTAATCTATTACCAGCTTCAGTTGCACGTCTGCCTGAACGGCAGTAAATAGCTACAGGTTTATCTTTTGCTACATTTTCAATAACAGTTGTATCTGTAATACTCTCAAGAGGTATATTAATAGCATTAGGTATATGACCTTTATCAAATTCTTCCTTTGTTCTTACATCAATAATAACAACTTTGTCATTTTGAATTAAAAGATGTGCCTGATCTTGAGTAATTTCACTATAGCCCTCTTGCATTTGAAAGTTCTTAAGAGCATCTTGAGAATCAATATTAGCAAAAGCTGGCATTATTAAGCTTAAGCCTGTAGCTAAAATTAATGTTTTTGAAAATTTAAACATAGTAATGTCCTTTTAATTATTTTGAATTTTCTTAACAATATTTGAGGTAGAGCAACCATCTACAAAGTTTATAAGTTTTACCTCACCACCATTTGCTAAAACTTCAACATGACCTGCAATTTCTTCAACTTTATAGTCACCACCTTTAACAAGTATATGAGGTAGAACTTTAGCAATTAAACTTTGAGGGGTATCTTCGTCAAAAGGAACTACATAATCAACACTAGATAGCCCCTCTAAAACAGCCATTCTATTTTCAAGAGGAACAATAGGGCGAGTAGGACCTTTTAATCTTTGAACTGATTCATCTGAGTTTACAGCAACAATTAATATATCACCTAGAGCTTTAGCTTTCTTTAGATAGTCAACATGACCTTTATGTAAGATATCAAAACAGCCATTAGTCATAACAATCTTTTTACCAGCTTGTTTTAGTTCATGTACTTTATCTAAAAGATTTTCTTTAGAAAGAATATGAGATGAGCTATGTTTTTTATGAATATCATCATAAAGTTCTTGAATTGATACTGTTGATGTACCTAGTTTACCCACAACAATACCTGCAGCTCTATTTGCAATATCACAAGATGAGATTAAATCAAGACCTGATGCTAGACATGCACCAATAGTTGCAATAACAGTATCACCTGCACCTGTTACATCATAAACCTCACGAGCTCTTGTTGGCAGATGTACAACCTTTTGACCTTTTTGAACTAAGGACATACCATCTTCAGAACGTGTTACTAAAAGAGCTTTTAAATTGTAGGTATCAATCATTTTCAAAGCTTTTTGAACAAGATCATCATCAGATGTAACCTTACCTGCAACAGCCTCAAACTCAGACATATTAGGAGTGAGCATAGTTGCATTTTTATAGCGTGAAAAATCAGTGCCTTTAGGATCGATTAAAACAGGTACTTTTGCATCATTTGCAATATCTATCATTTTTTGTACAGATGATAAAGCACCTTTACCATAATCAGATAAGATAACAACCTTACAATTTTTTATAGACTTTCTCATTTCTTGTAAGATAATACCTTGAGGCAAGGATTCATAAGCATCTTCAAAATCTACGCGTATAAGTTGTTGATTACGACTTAGTATACGTAATTTAGTAATAGTAGGAAGATTTTCGCTTTCTACGCAGTTGCAAGTAATATTTTTTTCTTCAATAAGTTTTTTTAACTTATCGCCAGCTTCATCTTTACCAATAATACCAACTAATGTACAAGGAGCATTTAAAGCTGCAATATTAATAGCTACGTTTGCAGCACCGCCTGCTCTATCTTCTTTATCTTTAATATGAACAACAGGAACAGGAGCTTCTGGAGATATCCTATGACAACCACCCATCCAATATCTATCAAGCATAACATCACCAACGACTAATACTTGTGATTTAAAACTTGGTATTTGTAAATTAGGCATAATGTGATCTCCATTTTTATAATCATTTTATAAATTATAAATGAAAAAAAATAAAAGCTCTAATAATAAGAGCTTTTATTCAAAATAGTGGAAAAATATTAAGTTAGCTTAAAGAAAGTTTTAAAGCTTTTCTTTCATATTTAGGATTTTGACTTAAGAGAGCTTTAGCTGGTACACCAACAAAGTTATGACCTTTATCATCTGATATAGGACCTTTTCTTACAACAGATGTATCTACAATAATCTTCTTACATACTGTATATAAAGAATCTTGAAGAACATCAAGTTTTGTTGGGCATTCTATAAGTTCAACTTCAATACCTAAAAGAGATTCTAAACCTTTTGAGTAAATACAATAAGAACCATTTACTAATTGTTCTTTAAATTGAATTAAGTAGCGAATATAGTGATCAAGAGATTTAAATTTCTTTATATTAGAGTAGAAAGTTTTTGCCTCATACATATTAGAGTATGCAATAACAGCAAGAGCATTAGGTAGATTACATAATGATGCTAAAACTTGCATATAAACGTGTACAGGACCTGATACCTTTACTTCTAAATGACCTCTATAATGGGTAAGCAATGCTTGATAATTTGGATTATGATTAAAATGCATAGCATCGCTTGCTATAGCTTGCTCTAAAGGAACTTTATAGCCATTAATCTTAATTACTGTTTGATATTCATCAATCTTAATAGCAAGACGCATATAAGCTGCACTATCGCAATAGACTTCAACTTCCTCATCATACTCTTCAGGTCTATGAATATATTCAACAATATTTCCATAAAGTTCAAAATCTTCACTAAGTCTATTTAAAACTTTTTGTTTACTTGCTTCAATTTCATCTTTAATTAAAACACAAGCCTCAAAAGATGAGCAATATGGGTCTGTTTGTCTTGTTAGATTAGTAACAGAGTTAGGACCATAGTATGGTTTTAAGTTTTTAAGAGGGAATGAATTATTTTCAAGTATGTTAGTAACTTTACAGAACTTAAATGGCTTTTCACGGAAGTACTCAGCCATTGAAGATATTATTTTATTTTGACCATCTAATGATGTGTCATAGACAAATAGGTATAAGCTTATATTTTTAGCTACTTTATAAGCACCAACTTGTACAGCACTTGACCCCATGCTCTTTAGCATGAAGTTTTTAAAGTCCTCTACTATATTCTTAACATTTTCAAGAAGAGATTTATTGCTACTACCTAGAAGTCTATCTTTTGGAAATTGTACTTCAAAGAAGTTTATTTTAGCTCCACGAAGATGTTCAACTAAATCTGTACTCTTTTTAATATCCATCTTTAATAGATGATATGTTTCAGAGTAGAAATAGTTTCTATCATTTATTTTAGTTGTTTCTTCGTTATATGGATTTTGACCTTCAAATTGAAGACCATGAATATTAAATAATCTTAATTGAAATCTTTTATATTCTTGTAAGATTAATCTTTCGCTTTGTTGATATAGTTCTAAAAGAGGCACACAGTCTTTATCCATCTTAGATGTATCTAAAACTTTATAGCCTTTTATAACTATATTGCGAGCAAAAGAACCAATACCAAAATCAAGAAGTTTCTCAAATTCTATATTTAGCTGTTTTTTAATAACAGGATCAGATGATGTCAACATCTTGTTTTGAAGATTTACTAATTCATTATGGAATAAAAATAGTAAAATCTTACCATCTTTTGATCTTACAAACTTAGCATAAACGTCATAGATAGAGATCTTTTTATCTTCAAATCTAAAGACAAAATCACCATAGTGATTTTTACCTATGATAAAAGAGTAATTATTTTTAAGTGTAGAGAAAACATTGATAATAAAGTTAAAAGCATTGTAGTATGAAATTATATTATTATCACAAGGTATATTAATTTCAATCTTTTGCTCTACTATATTTAAGGTAATAGGGGAGTCTAGAGGAGCATTAAACATAAAAAGCAAGATAGCTTTTTGAATGTCAGTAGCCTTATCTAGGTTTGATCTATTTTTAATTTGCATTAATGAAAATAATTCATAATATGCAAACTTTAAAGCTTTTTGAGTTAATACACAATTTTGACCAAAGCTCTTTTTAAATTGATGTGATTTAACCATATCATTTAACACATCAACTGATTTCATTAAAGTCTTAAGTTCAGGATCGTCTTTTGATGCTTCATATCTATGAGCATCTCTTACTATTTTATAGCAAGTATCAAGAGCTTTTACAAAATCATAATATCTATTAATCTCACTAAAAGCACCTTCCTCATCTACATCATAGTTAATCACGTAATCAAAGGCACTAAGACCTTTTGTAGAGTGCTTTAGATAAATTAATTTTAGATAATTTTTAAGTAAATTAATATTTTGAGAATAGTCTCTATCTAAAATTACTGTTGCATTTTCAATTGCTCTTTCAAGTCGTTTTATTTCTTCTGCTAAGTTAAACTCTTCATTTGAGTTGGCCATGACAAAAAGTCTCCTTTTTTCTCTATTTGAGCTAGTTTGAAATGAGTAATTTTAGTTCTTAGACTTAAAATAACCCTTATACTATATTAGCAAAAATTTATATAAGTTTTTACAAAAACTTAGAGAAAATATAGATAGAGATTTTTTTTTCTTGTTTATATTATAAAAAAATATAAAAAGACTATCTTATAAGTCTTATTTTATCTTTAAAAAATAAATATTTTTGTGTAACTATCTTTATGGTGCGTAAATAAGGTTTAATCCTTATTAAATTTAGCTTTTATAAAAAAAGAAATTAATTTATTGTTAGCTAATAAGATTTTAAGTAATATAGGATATACAAAATCATAATAAAAGGTCTTGATGCACAATAAAAATAAATTTTTATAAATAATAAATATAAAGGTTAATTTATTTTTAAGTAAAAGCAAATAATAAAGAGTTGCTTTTCTTTTTGCATCTTTTGTATAGTGGATAAAAATTGGTTTTTATAGATGTATATAGCAAATTCTTATTCTGATGAGGCAAAATCAAATACAGTATCTTTACGCTATGTCTTTTTAGTTTCTTTATTTTCTATTCCTTTTGGTTTTGAAATAGGATCTTTATATACAAATTTACAAGTTGTAAATAATGTTTTTTATATGGATTATGAAAGAGCTAAGACAGTTTTATATGCATATTTTATAACCATGAGTGTAGGTATTTTTCTAAGTGGTTGGGTATCTTATTCTGTAGGTCGAAAGATAACTATATTAAGTTCAGCTGCCATAGGATTATCTGCTGTTCTTGCATCTATAGTAGCACCTGATTTTCGTATCTTTATTTGTACAAGTTTAGTATTAGGTATATCTTTTGGTATTTATTTTCTATCAACCTTAATTTATGTAGCAGAGATTACACAAAAAACAAATAGAGGTTTTTCTATTTGTTTAGTGCTTAGCATGCTAATTGTAGGCTGTGTTTTAGCTTTTTTCTTTAATTCTTTTCATAAAAATACAGAGCATCATTTTGAATTATTTTTCTTTGTTTTTATCTTTATTTTATTATTAATTTATTGTTTAGCATATCTTCCAGAATCACCTCGTTATCTTGCATTATCAGGCTTTCCAGATGCAGCTTTAGCTGTTTTATTTAAATTAAGACATAATATGGGTGTTGCAGCTCATGAGCTTGCCTCTATAAATGAAGTTTTACATACAGATTATCGTGGTCTTGATTTTTTTATACAACATTATAATTTTAGACGTTGTGTTTTTTTCTTTATTTTGATTTCATTTTTAATGAGCATGTCAGGTATTTTATATTTAACTCAAAAAAGTATAGAGTTTTGTTTAGTAAATAATGAATATGCTAAATTTTTTGTCTCAAAACATATTTCTATTTTATATTTAATAGCTACATTTTTAGGTACTTTATTTACAGCATTTTTTATAGATAGAATAGGTCGTGCTAAAATAGTTTTATACGCTCTTTTAGGTATGGTATGTTGTTTTATCCTATCTATATTAATGTTTATAGATGAAAATGTTATAGCATTATATTTTGCTATTGTAGTTATTTATACATTTTGTTCTTTAGTTATTATCTCAAGTTTTATTGTATCTTTTATTGAGATGATGCCATCTTGTGGTCGTGATTTTGGTGCTACTATTATCTTTATAATAAATATTAATTTATTTGTGTTTGCATCTAAAGTATTAGATAAACTATATGATAGTGTAGGTGTAGTTTTTCTTATTTCATTTTCTTTTATTTTAACTTTAATCTTAATGTATCTTATCTATAAGTTTATGCCTAATATAAAAAAAGCATCACTTGAAAGTATTGAGCACAGATTACTTTTAGGTAAGAGTTTTAATGATATAAATGAAGATTAATATGAATAATAAACATATAGTTTTAGTAGGACCTATGGGCTGTGGTAAAAGTACTATAGGTAAACTTTTACAAAGAGATTTAAATTTAAATCTTTTAGATCTTGATTTTGAAATTGAAAAATTGAAAGATCAAAAGATAAGTGATATTTTCAAGGAGTATGGTGAGAGTTATTTTAGAGAGCTTGAAAGTGAAGTTTTACAAAAAGCTCTTTTAACTAATACTCAAACTATCATCTCTACAGGAGGTGGTATAGTCATGCAAAAACAAAATAGGGATTTAATAAAAGATATGTCTTTTTGTATCTATCTTTATGCAAGTGTAGATACACAATACAAAAGAACAAAAAATGATAAAAATAGACCTATGCTTTTAGTTGAGGATAGATTAAAGAGACTTTCAGAGCTATTTTCATTAAGAGATGGGTTATATGAAGAAGTTTCACATTTAAAAGTCATAACAGACAATGCAAGTGTAGATGATATTGTAAAATATATAAAGTTCAAAATTTAAAAGAGGCTTTTATGGACTTTTGTAAAGTTAATTTAAAAGATAGATCTTATATTATAAATATAGGTCGCAATTTAAATATAAGAGATTTAGTAAGACAATTAGATAAAAAATACAAAAATATAATGATTGTTACCAATACTTGTGTAGCACCTTTATATTTAGACAAGATAGTATCTTTTTTAGAAGAAGATGATGTCAATATAAAAACTTGTATTTTAGAAGATGGTGAGCAATATAAGAATGTAGATTCTTATATGCAGGTTATGACTACTTTATTAAATAATAACTTTGCTCGTGATTGTCTTTTAGTGGCTTTAGGTGGTGGTGTTATTGGTGATATAACAGGTTTTGTTGCATCAACATTTTGTCGTGGTGTTGATTTTATTCAAATACCAACAACACTTCTTGCTATGGTAGATAGTTCTGTTGGTGGTAAAACTGCTATAAACCATGACTTAGGTAAGAATATGATAGGCACATTCTATCAACCAAAAGCAGTATTTATAGATCTTGAATTTTTAAAGACTTTAGATGAAAGACAGATAAAAGCAGGTCTTGCTGAAGTTATAAAATATGGCATTATCTATGATAAAGATTTCTTTAACTTCCTTTATTGTAAAGAAGATCTTTTTGATTTAGATAGCAATGATTTAACTTTTATTGTCAAAAAATGCTGTGAAATTAAGGCATTAATTGTATCTGATGATGAAAGAGAAAGTGGTATAAGAGCTATTTTAAATTTAGGACATACTTTTGCTCATGCTATAGAAACACATATGGGTTATGGCACATATTTACATGGTGAGGCTGTAGGTATTGGTATTATGCTAGCATCATTTGTAGCAAAGAGTGAGTATATGTTAATAGATGATGAATATGAGGCTATTAAATATCTTTTAGATAAAGCCAAATTATCTATAAAACTTCCTCAAAATATGGGTTCTGATGCTTTTATAGAACATATGTATCATGACAAAAAAGTCCATGATAATAAAATAGTTTATGTAATACCAAATTGTATAGGTCGTGCAATTACTACAAATAGATTTTCAGATATGAGAATCAAGGAATTAATTGACATGTATGCTACAATAGAGAGCTAAGTAAATTTAAGCTAAAAGTATAAAATAAAAGCTTAGATTTTAGTTTTTTATTATATAAATTATATAATTAAAGGAAGTTTACATGTTATTAGATTCACTTTTGCCAATTAAGTCTCAAGACTTAGTGTGTCAAAAGGTAAAAACTAAGGTTATAAATGAAGAGGCATTTATTCTCTTAACAGGAGAAAGTGGTTCTGGACGTTCCTCTATGCTTGAAAAAGTTATAAATTTAACTGATTCAAAGTGTAGAGCTATTTATGTGCCTTGCAAAAGTGATATGACTTTAACAAAGTTACGTGAAATTTTTCTACAACAATTAATAACAACAGAAAAATTTGATGTAAATACAAATCTTGCAGATTTTCTATTACAAAAAAAGATTCCAACACTGCAAAAAATTCTAGTATGTATTGATGATATTGATGAAGTTATAGCTTCTTTTTTTGAAGAGCTTGCAACTTTAGCAGATGAATTTATAGGTCAAAATAGATTTTCTTTTGTGGCATCTTGTAAACCTATATATGCACAAGCTTTAAATGACAAGCTTTCAAATCATAAATTTGCTTTAGAACTTATAAATGTAAAACCTTTAAGTTCACAAGAAGCTTTAGAACTTTCTCATCAAATATTTTTAAAAAATGAATTAGGCAGTGTTTTTAAAAAGATAAAAAAAGATATTGCAAAACTTTTAGTAAAGGCAAATGGCAATATCTCTTTAATAATTAAATATTCGGAGATGCTTATGAAAGAACCAATAAAAGCACAAAGTAGTATTGCAAAAGGTCAAATGAAGATTAATACAAAGAAGAAGAAAAGTGGCTCTACAGGCATATTTATTGCGATTTTAATTGTTGCAATAGCTCTTGCTTGTTTAGTTCCTGTATTTATGGGTTCTGGATTATTTGATGACAACTCTCAAAATAGAAATGAAAATGCTATAAACCCACAAGCACCAAATAATGATGCTTTCTATCCTGATAATGGTCAATCAACTCCAACTATTGATGATGGCTATCTATCTCCTGAAATTCAAGGAGGTCTTGAGGCTAATGTTCCTGATATGCAAACAGATCATCAAATGGTTTTAGATGGAAAGGCATTACAATCCATCGAAAAGAGTGAGGCAGAGGGTAGCTCCTCTGACTATCCCATACGAGGATTGGGAGACAATAGAGTAGATCTAACAAAACCATATGAAAAAGAAGAGTTACCATCTGTAGCTAATAAAGAAAAGGTAGCTACAAATGAGGCTACTCCTCCAAAACAAGAGGAAGCTCCTTTAAGTGAAGAAGATGCTCTTCCTGAAAATGCATATTATGTTGAGCGTGGCAATAATGACATGCAAATACAAAGAGAAATTGCATTAAAAGAAGAAAAACTTGCACATGAAAAAGCTTTAAAAGAGCAACAAGCACGTGAGCTTGCACTTAAGGCACAACAAGAAAAAGAAGCAGCAAAACCTTCAAATAATGTAATTCAGGAAAATACAAATAATAATACATTAGCATCAAAGCAAGCTACTTTAGCTGCTATTGATAGAGCTTTAAATGGTGCAAATCAAGCTCCTAATAATAGTGTATCTAAAGATACACATGAAGTTACACATATTATAAAGACACCTATTGTAAAAGATGATGTAACTTCAAATGTACAAAAGCCTAAAAAGGAGACTCAAGTTGCAACTGCACCTAAAAAAGAGGAAGTTAAACGTCCTTTAACTGATACAAGATTAAAGGCAGGTGAAATTAAGAGTTATGCAAGTTATATTGAAGACAATAAACAAAAACAGTCAAATAATAAATATGAGGTAAAACCTTATAATGCAAACTCAAATGCACCTTTAAGCTCTGCAGCTCAAAATAGTGAGATTGCTAAGTTAAATAGATCTTATTACACAGTACAAATTTCAGCAGGTGCTAATAGAAATTCTATTATGGCAACAGCTGCAAGTTTAACTGATAAGTACTATATCTATGAAAAAGAGGTTAATGGTAAGAGATTACATGTTTTAATTATGGGTGCATATGCAACTGCAAGAGATGCAGAAAATGCTATTGCAAGATTACCTGCATCTTTAAGACAGTCAAAACCATTTATAAAACAAGTATCTAAAGTTTTAGGAGAGATGAAATAATGGAAAAGAGATTTAAAATAGCAGGTTCTATTTTATCTGCAGACTTATTAAATTTAGAAAAAGATATAAAGGATGCCTTAGATGCAGGTGTTGATGTTATACACTTTGATGTTATGGACTATCACTTTGTACCAAATCTAACTTTTGGTCCTGCTTTTTTAGCTGCTATTAAAAAGAAATTCCCAAATGCAATTTTAGATGTGCATTTAATGGTTTCACCTGTGACTGAGGATATTGTACGTGATTATGCAAATGCAGGTGCTACTTGGATTTCAATTCATCCTGAATCAACTTTCCACGTACAAAGAATGCTCTCTTTTATAAAGAGCTTAAATGTAAAGGCAGGTTTAGTATTAAATCCAGCAACTCCACCTAGCTCTTTACGCTATCTTTTTGATGTACTAGATTTTGTTTTAGTTATGACAGTAAATCCAGGTTTTGGAGGTCAAAAGCTAATTCCATCTTGTATTCAAAAGATTACAGATATAAAGAGAATGGCAACTGAAATGAATGTAAAACCAATAATTGAGGTTGACGGTGGTGTATGTAAAGACAACATTAAACTCTTAGCAGAAGCTGGTGCTAGTGTTTTTGTTGTAGGTAGTGCTTTCTTTGGTCAAGAAGATAGAAAAGAAGCTCTTAATCTATTAAATAAAGCATTGGATTAAGATATGGCTAAGGTAAGTCATCTTATTTTTGATTTAGATGGAACATTAGTTGATACATTAAAACAATTAGCTCATGGCTTTTGTGCAGTAGCCCGTGATCTTAATATAAAAGAGCCCTCTCTTAGTG
The DNA here is from genome assembly GCA_029258325.1 of Anaerobiospirillum sp. GTDB lineage: Bacteria > Pseudomonadota > Gammaproteobacteria > Enterobacterales > Succinivibrionaceae > Anaerobiospirillum_A. The sequence goes on from JARHZF010000152.1 coordinate 11,470, forward strand.
AGGCTTCATCTTATATAGGAAATGGAGTAACAAGAGCCTTAGCTCGTACTATAAATGGTAAGTTTGATACAGAGCTTAGTGATGTTGATAGTACATTACTAAAAAGAGCAAGACAGCTTTTTAATTATCATTATGCTATAGGTCTTTATGAAAATGCCTATGTTTATGATAATGTTATAAGTTCTTTAAAAGAACTTAAAGCTATGGGCATAAAATTATCTGTTTTAACTAATAAAGACCATGTTTTTGCAGTGCCTCTTTTAAAGAGTTTAGATCTCTATCCTCTTTTTGATTTTGTTTTAGGTAGCGAAGTTATAGAAACACGTAAGCCAAACCCAGAGGGTATCTTCTATATAATAGATAAACTTAAAGCAAATAAAGATGAGACTATTATGGTAGGTGACTCTATTAATGATGTAGAGGCAGCTATAAATGCAAATATAAGATCTATTGTTTTTCCATTTGGATACAATAACTCACGAGATGTTAATACATTTAATGCAAGTTATGTATGCAAAGACTATAAAGAATTATTAGATCTTATAAAAACCTTAAATAAATAAAATTTGGATATTAAATGAGTAAAAGAATTTTTTCAGGAATACAACCATCTGGAGAATTATCTATTGGTAATTATATAGGTTCACTTAGAAATTGGGTGCCTATGCAAGATGAAAATGATTGTATTTATTGTGTTGTAGATAATCATGCTATTACTGTAAGACAAGATCCTAAACTTTTAAGAGAAACAACTTTAAATACTTTAGCTATATTTTTAGCTTGTGGTATTGATCCTAAAAAGAGTACTATTTTCTTACAATCACATGTTCCTTGTCATACAGAGCTACAATGGGTATTAAATTGCTATACTCAAGTAGGTGAATTAAATCGTATGACACAATATAAGGATAAGTCAAAGCGTTATGCCTCAAATATTACAGCAGGTTTATTTAACTATCCTGTATTAATGGCAGCTGATATTTTACTATATCAGGCAAATCTAATTCCTGTAGGTGATGATCAAAAACAACATATTGAACTTACACGTGATATAGCTGAAAGATTTAATAGTATTTATGGTCAAACCTTTGTACTACCTGAGGGTTTTATTCCAAAAGTTGGTGCTCGTGTTATGTCATTACAAGAGCCAACAAAGAAGATGTCAAAGTCTGATGATAATCCAAATAATGTTATTAGAATCTTAGAAGATCCAAAGAGCATTGTTAAGAAGTTAAAGAAAGCAGTAACAGATAGTGATGATCCACCTGTTATAGCTTATGACTTTGAAAATAAGCCTGGTGTATCTAATTTACTTGATTTAATGTCAGCTGCCACAAATAAACCTGTAGAGGATTTAGTCAAAGAGTTTGAGGGTAGCATGTATGGTCACTTTAAAGTAGCAGTAGCCGATGCTGTAGTTGCTATGTTAGAGCCAATACAAGCTCGTTATAAAGAGATAAGAGCTGATGAGACCTATATGAAAGAAGTATTTATGCAAGGTCGTGACAAAGCTTTAGAAATTGCATCTAAAACATTAAAAGATGTATATGAAAAGGTTGGCTTTGTAGTTTACTAAAATAAAAAAACTCCACTTATAAAAATAGGTGGAGTTTTACTTTGTGGATATTTTCGAGATTAAATCTTATTAAAAGTTAGAAGACATGATGTAAAATCACCAATATCCTCACCTGCAGTTAATGTTCCTTTATAATCTTTTGATTGCACAAGTCCTGTAAATTCAGTTTCAAGCATAAAACCAAAATTCATAAGCTCCTTAGCTCCATAGATCTTATTATTCTCATTACATTTATAATGAGCATTTTCATCAAGACCTTTTAGTTTTATTTTCTTTAAACCTGGATTTGGTTTACATAAAGTCTTAAATATACCAAGAACAAATTTATCTTTAGATTCACTTACTGACATAAAGGCATAGCGATTATATTTACCTTTTAAAAGTCTGTAGAAAGTACCAAGTTGAATTGTCTCTCTATATTTCTTATAAGCTATAATCTGCTCTTTAATTTCATTTAGTTCATCATTTGACATTTTAGTTATATCAAGCTCATACCCAAATGTACCAAAAGCTGCGACATCACCACGCATTTTTAAAGATGTACTACGTCTTATTTGATGGTTTGGAGATGCTGATACATGTGAACCCATAGAAGATACAGGATAAACTATAGAAGTACCATATTGAATTTCAAGTCTTTCAATAGCATCAGTATCATCAGAACACCATGCTTGAGGTGCGTAATAAAGCATACCTGGGTCAAATCTACCACCACCTGATGCACATGACTCAAATAATATATCTGGATATTTTTTAGTTAATCTTTCATATAGATCGTATACACCTAAAATATATCTATGGAAAAATTCTTTCTTTCTTTCTTTATCTAAAGTTTGTGAGTTTTGTTCTGTAATATTGCGGTTCATATCCCATTTAATATATGAAATATAACCACAATCTAAAATCTTTGACATTTTTTCAAAGATATAGTCAACAACTTTCTTATTAGCAAAATCTAAAACAAATTGATTTCTACCATAAGATCTAGAGCGATTAGGTGTACCTATAACAAAGTCTTCATGTTCTCTAAATAAATTTGAATCTTCATTAACCATTTCAGGTTCAAACCAAAGACCGAATTTAAGTCCCATATCAGTAATCTTTTTAGCAAGACCTTCAATTCCTGATGGTAATTTATCAAAGTTTACATCCCAATCACCTAGTGATTTAGTATCAATATTTCTTTGACCAAACCAACCATCATCAAGAACAAAAAGTTCAATACCTAAATCTTTTGCACCTTTAGCAAGTTGTAGAATTTTATCTTCAGTAAAATCAAAATAAGTAGCTTCCCAATTATTTATTAAAATAGGGCGAATTTGATTTGAATATTTACTTTTCATTAGATGTTTTTTAAATAATTTATGGAAGTTTTGTGACATTCCATTAACACCTAAAGGAGAGTAAACACATATAGCTTCAGGAGTTATAAAACTTTCATTTTTTTCAAGCTTCCACTCAAAGTCATATGGATTAATACCAATATTTACACGTGTACTATCATAAGCATTAACTTCAGCTACTGCTTTAAAGTTACCAGAGTAAATTAAAGATACACCGTAAATATCACCTATATGTTCTGTAGTGTGTTCTTTTTTAAGAGCAAAGAAAGGATTTGTAAATATAGAGCTTGCACCTCTTTTACTTTCAATGGAGGTTTGACCTTCTCTAATTTCTCTTTCATGTAAATGTCTTTCACGAGACCAAGCACCATCTAATGTTAGCATCTTATAATCACTATCAAAGAGATCAAAAGATAAAGAGAGGGCTTTTTCTAAAAATAGATTTTGCTTTTGTCCATTTACAAAACGAGCAGAACGAACAATAGCACTAATATCTTTAAATATTGTATAAGATAGGTAAATCTTACAATCAAGAACATCGTCATAAAGACAAACTTCAAGTTGCATTGACTCATCTTTTGTAGCAAAGGTTGAAGGGAGACCTTCTAAGATCTCCTTTCCCTCTTTTATAGTATGACTATGATATTTAAAGTTAGTGATAGTAGAACCTTCTTCATCTCTTATAGAGAAAGCAGCATCTCTAAAATCACCTGTACCATTGCATGGATATTCTTGTGACATTATATCTAAAGAAAAGTTCATATTATCTTTAAAAGGACATGGTGCAAGCACGCAACCACGTTCTCTTACTAGATTTTCTAAAGATACATCATCTTCTATACTTTCTCCATAATAGGCATGACCTAGATGCCCATTTTTCATAATGTAGAAAATATAACTTATACAATTATTTTTAAGATGGAAGCTTTTTCTTTTCTCATCAAAATTAATCATTAATATTATCCTTTTTAGTATATTTATCTAAGAATACAGCACCTAATATACATAGAATAGCTGTTATTAATAGAGATATTACTGTTGTCATATTCATACCACCTTCTTGTGACATACCAAGAGGTGAGAATAATATATACATAGCAAACATAACAAAGATTACAAAACAGCCTGCTTTATATCTATTTGCCCAAGGAGTAACCTCAACAACCTTAACATCAGGAATCTCAAAAGGTTTTTCCATAGGTCTTAATTTTGTAATTATGGCAACAATTATAAGTGATAGTACAAATAATATTGCAGAAATATGTAGGAAGTGTAAACCTGTATCAAATACTAATTGTGTCATACCATAGCAAGTTGCAAAGAAGATAATAACAACTTTAGCAGCTACAGGAGGAGCATACTTAAATAAGTAGCCTGCTAGAATAGCAATGAAGATAGGTAGGTTTGTAAAGCTATTTACAATTTGTAGATATTGGAATAGACCATCTGGAGCATACATAATTAATGGAGCTAAGGTCATTGAAGCAATAGCTAAAATAATACCGAAGATTTTACCTACTTTAACTAGCTGAGAGTCAGGCTTATCCTTACCAAATGTTGGTTTATAGATATTTAGGGCAAAGATAGTAGATGCTGAGTTTAATACAGAGTTAAAGGTAGATAAGATAGCACCAAACATAGCAGCTGCAAACACACCAGTTACTGCTGTTGGTAGAACTTTACTTACTAAACGTGGGTAAATTAAATCTGGATTTATATCCATTTGACCGAAGATTTGGTATGCCATGATACCTGGGATAATTACGATAAATGGAGTTAAGATTTTAAGGAAACCTGCAAAGATAATACCTTTTTGAGCCTCAACTAAGTTTTTAGCACCAAGACCACGTTGCACAATTTCTTGAGAACAGCCCCAGTAGAATAAGTTAATTAAGATAAGACCTGTAAATAAAGTTGAGAATGGTAGGGGATCAGTATTTGAACCTACAGAGTTAAATTTCTCAGGTGTTGAATTTATAAATGTGCTAAAGCCATCTGCTAAAGAGCCATTACCTATAAAGATTAAAGCACAAACAGGAACTAAAAGACCACCAAAGATTAGCACTATACCATTTACTGTATCAGAGATAGCAACAGCACGTAGACCACCTGCTAGAGCATAGATAGACCCTACGATACCTATAGCCCATACAGCTACCCAAATACTTTGAGCATAGGTAAGACCAAGTAGGTTTTCTAGGTCGAATATTTGGCTCATGGCTATTGCCCCACTATAAAGCATATGATAATAGTTAAATATGTACTAAATATAAATAATAGAAAAAGATAAAAATATGAACATAGAGATCTAAGAGATAGCAGAGGATGTAGTAGAAAGATCTATTAGGGAAGATTAAAAAAAAGTGAACAGAAATAAGCAGAGATCTAAAAGAGATTCCATCCCCCTTGTGCAATTTTGAGGTGAAGGCGTAGCCGAGCCGATGTTGCACAAGGGGGATGGGATCATTTCATACAAATCTAGGATTTATCTATATTGATAAAATCAAAACTTAATTATCCTTAAAAAAATTGAACACATAGAGATATGTAATAGTTAGATTCAAAATAATCAGACATAAGCTTTTAAATTGAACACTTCTTATAATATACAAAAAACTACATTTATTTATATAGCCTATATATTATCTATTTCTTAATTTAAATAGCTATAAATATATATTGTTATGTGTTACACTGTTTAAAATATGTAACAATTTTTTATAAAAACTTAAACAATAAATATAAATTTATTATGTTTTTATTTATAAAGTTACATGTTATATAGTTCAAAATATGTAACAAGAAAATTGAAAAATAAGTTTTTAACATGTTACATATTTTATTATTTTTTTATATATAAAGCTAAATGGTTACGTGTTACATTTTAAAAAAATGTAACTTTAATTTATAAATATGGAGGCTTTATGATTATATCAAAAGAAAAAATTAGTATTTTAAATGCTGAAACTACTAGTTCTAAAAAGAGTGCAGAAGAACAGGATAATCCTTTTACAAAACCTGCAAAAGAGCAATATTTTTTAAAAGATAAATTAGATGGTGAACAAAATGAAATAGACAATAGAGAACCTATAAATCATACTTTAGTTGAAAAGGTACTACTTAAAAAGTACTTAGACGATAAACTCTCTGGTAAGGATGCTAACTTAGCAGGTGTACGTTATGTTAAAGATCAATTAGGATATGGATCTTTTAATACTATTCAAAAGTATAGAGATAAGATATTAGATGAACATAAACTTTATCTTGAAGCATTTTCTTCATTAAGTTTAAATGAATCTGATGTATATAAAGAGTTTTATTGTGTTATAAGACCTTTTGTATCTGATGTTGTTAGTAAGAGTAAAGTACTCCTTGATACTCAAAAGAACTATTATGAGACACTAGTAAAAGAGTTAAAAGAGCAACTAACAGAAGAAACTAATAAAAATAATGAAATTAATGGTAAGTATGAGGCTCTTTGTAAACTTTATGATGATCTACAAAATCAACACTCTGCACTACAACAAAACTATGAAAATACAACAACTACATTAGAATCATTAAAGACTATGCTTAAATCACAAGAATTGATACTTAATCAATTACTTGAAGAGAAACAAAAAAAAGATGAAAAAGTAGCTAGTAATGAAGCAAATGAAGATGAATCTAAAGATAAGGTTGAAAAGAAAATAGCTGATACTATAAAAAACTCAAAAAAATAGTTATAACTATTTGAATTAAAAATACCACCAAATATTGGTGGTATTTGTTTTATAAGACTTATTAACAGTCTTTTTTATCTTTAGAGATAATTTGTCCTTGTTTTAGTTTCCTTATCTCAGCTGATAAAGAACCTACCTTAGTTTGTAGGTTTTCATTCTCCTTTTTTATCTCCTTAATTCTATCTACTAGCATTTGATTTTCATGTCTCATTTTTTCAAGATTAACATCTCTATGAGCCATTAAATTTACTTGCTCTTGAAGTCTTTGTTTAGACTCTCTTATTCTTTCATAAGCTATATAGGGATTAGACTTATTAGCTTTTTCAATAGATAGTTCTATATATCTCTTTAATAACTGATTGTTATTATAGAGAGTTGTTCGAGAGCATCCTAATAGTTTTGATATATCTGATAAGTTATAGTAGGAGTTATTAAGCTTATTAATAGCATCCTCCTGCTCCTTTTCTTTTGCAGAAATAATATCCTCAACTTTATCAAGATGCTTTTTCATATTTTCTTTTAAACTATCATAATCCTCGCCAATCTCTCTAAGTTTATCTCTGATGGCTTCAAGTTTTTCCACTCATCGATCTCCTTTTTAATTTCTTCATACTTTAAAACGATCTCTTCTAAGTCAGGATATTCAGCAATAATTGCATCCTCTCCTTTCTTATCTAACATATTTTTAAGCTCAATAAACTCAGGCTCAAGTTTTTTATTAATGATGTTTTGTAACATATTAACTTCTTTTTGAACTTGCGTTTCAAATCCATAAGTAAAATTAATCTTTATTGTTTCTACTAATTCTTTAGCTTGTCTATAAGAAACATTTACCATATAAAAGAAATGGAAAATATTAGGACAAACGTTATAAGCACAGTAGAACTCGTTAGTTTTAGCATCTACAGCACAATCTCTTAGCATAGATGACTTAATACAAACACCACCTGTCTTTTGACGAATAGGTATCTTCTTTGCTAAAGAAGCACAAATCTCATCTATATCTGTTTTTACATTATAGTTATTCTCTTCTATAAACTCCTTAATTTTGTCTATCAAACCATTAGACGGACCAAGAAGCTTTACCTCACCTTGTACTATTTTCTTCAAAGTGTCTGTAGCAAACTGCATGTCTTCTTGAGGTTGATTAGGACTAGTTCTTATGTAATAAGATGTCATAGACTCAGATAGATGAGACATAAACTTCTGAATATACTTAAGAGGTACACCCTTATTATAAAGTTCAGTACAAGCATGAACTCTAAATTGATGATTTTTAGGAACAGCTATTGTTTTTATATCAGGGTATTTATTCTTAAGGTATTTTTCTGTTATCCTTTTGTTATCTATCCCTTCATATGTATTATCATCAACATTAATAACAGGAAAATACTCATTTAAATTAGCAATAAAGTTAATTTGTGAACGATAAAATTCATGGGTATCTATAGGATAATTACCTGAATTTATTCTCTTTTTAGAGCCTAAATATAGATATTTTACTCCTAATTTGTCACGATCTTCTTTGTATATATCAACTAATATATCAAAGGCTTTTTTACTTAACTCATTAATATATGTTGTTTGAGTTGAGTATTTATCATTACCTTGAACATTTTTCCATGTTTTATAGTTTAGATAATAAGCTATGTTATTGTTTGAAAGATAAGCACTTTCAAGACCATCGACATCTATACTTAAACACTCACTAGATCGAAGACCTGTTTGAGAAATAATTATATAAAAACAAGCTATAGCTCTTTGATGAGTGTCCTTAGTATTATCATTTGCTATTTTTAAGCATGCTGACATAAAAGGATTAAAGAAATTTTTAGGAATATCAGGAATCTTGTTGTTATTTTTAGTAGCAACAAAACCACTTACCTTATATTTAAAAATCTCATTAATACTTACATCTAATGGATTTATAAAGTTGCTTTTATAAGTTTTAAAAAAGCTCTTTATAGCACTAAGAGCTGCTTGCTCTAAAGTTATACTTTGCCCTCTTTTCTCTTGAAGATAGTTATAGATCTTGTTAAAAGGAATCTCCTCTATGGTAAAACAATTATTGTTTTCAGCATATTTAAAGAAGTTATTTAACAATAAAAACTCTTTATTTATAGATTGAATTTTCGCCTTATTTTCTAATATACGTAAAAGAACAAAGTTCTTTAAGTCACATACAAAGCTATCTGGACATGACATAAAGTTAAACTTAAGATTGTCTTTTCTTATATTAAGCATTGTATAAGAAGAAAAATCCCAAGAGCTATCTGAATAATAAAAGTCACCTTTATTAAAAGGGATCTTATCTAGCTTTTTTATTGTTTCAATAAGATCACTAGAATCATTAGCAGATGTCTCACTATGATTAGGGTAGGTAAAATCTAGATTAAAATCTGATATAGAAATAGTAATAGCTTTAGTTTCCATCTTTATAGACCTTTATCTTTCTTAAGTTTATGTATTGCTTTTATATAACCAAGATGTAGTACTTTGATATTAACTAGATCTTCTTTATCATGTGAAATATCTGCATCTTTGATTTTACTATCAATTATTTTTACTTGTTCTTCAAAATAAGGAAGTCTATTTAATGTAGTTACAAAATTAGAACATAGTAGACAATCTAACATAGTGGTATTATCGCAACCTTTATTTTGACAATATCCACAACGATTTGAAACAGTATTTGTCTCTGTAGCAATATCTGCAGGTAGAGTTTCTTGAACTTTACCTTCAATATTAACATCACCAATAACAACACCATGAACACTTTCCAATATTTCATTAATATCTGTGTTTGTATAGTATTTATTATCAGTTTCTACAGTTTTATGACCTGTTAATATATTCTGATGCATCTCAGAGAGCTGTTGTCTTATAACGAACTCTTCTGCTTTAGTCATATGTGTATCTCTTAAATTACTATATGTATATAGAGGTAAATTAAGTTCCTTACAACATTGTTGTAAGTAATCATTAAATCCATCCATATTAAGTATTTTAAAAGAACCTTTTTTATTACTAGGTGCTAAAAATAAATAATCAGAAAGACCATCAATAACATTTTGCTCACGGTATTCTTTTGTGAGTTCTATGATCTTATCAATGTTTTCTTTGGTATATGAAGTAATAGGTTGTTCTATTTCTTCATTAGCACTAGTTTTTGTTTTTGAAATAAGAACATATTGACCTTTTTTTAGTGTTTCTTTAACACAGTTTACAGTAAGAGCAAATACTTGTGTTGCTCGAAACTCTGTTTGCAATGCAATAAAGAAAACAAGGTTATAAAGGGCTTTGTCAATACTGTCTTTAGATTTTAGCTCCATTAACTTTGAAAGTTTTTGTATCTCTTCATTCTTTAAGACTTTTGATGTATTTGTAGCTTTTCGTTTTATACTTAAGTTGTAAGAAAAAGACTCACTTATATCATCATTTTCATAAAGGAAATTTAAGATAGTTCTAGCACTTCTTATATGACTAGCTACAGTATTATCATTTTGATATGTCTCATAAATATAGTTCTTAAAAGCCTTTGTTTCATTTATAGTAATGTTTTCATCATCATTAGGTTTTGCATATATAGAGAAGATCTTACCTTTCTTTAAATCGTCTATATAGTTAAAGAATTGACATAATGGTGATATTGCATTTTTCTTAGTTATAAGAGATTCATTGCTTTTCCAAAAATATGTTTTAACCCAGTTTCTATAAGTTAGATTCTTAATAGTACTGAAGTCTATGCTTATAGAACTGCTAGTTACTGCCATAGAGTTTGTTTCGTTTTTATCTAAGTAAAATAAGATCCATTTATTATAAGTAGGAACTTCTTCTATCATATTGTATCTAACAATATGGTATCCATCTGCAATATCTTGAGATAAACCACGTCTAGTTAGTATTCTAGAAGATAAATAGTTATTATCAAATAGATTAGGATTAATATTGTTTGCTATATAGTTGTAAAAAGCAGTGATTTGTGAAAGTATTTTTGTACTATGATGATCTTTATAGAAATTGATCTGTGTGTTAAATGATTTTAGATCTAAATCATAAATACTCTTTATATTTAAACCATCTACAGATTTGTCAAAATTACTTAAGAAATAAGAAAAACCTGCATCTTTATATTCTAAAGAATCTACAAATTGTTTTAAGTGATCTAAAATATCTGATACATCTGTATTTATATAAAAAAGATAGTTAGAGTTGTTAGATCTAATAGTTATATAATACTTATAAACATTAGGATCTTCTAACATCTGAATATATTCTTCTGTAGTCATAGCTTTTTTTCTATCTTTAATATTTACAGCATAATTAAGCTCTTTTGACTCTAAAAGAGAATTATCAAATAAGAATTTTAAGATCTTGTTAACTTCTAGCATAGAAGAAGATTTAACCCATGATTCTTTTAGATGTTGTGCAATAGAATTACAGTTAATATCTTCTTTTTTGATTTTAGAAAATAAATGTTTACATACATACAAAGAAATATCACAAACAGATACATTATTAACAGTCATAGTAAGCTTTAGATTGTTAAAGTATGCAAAAATATCCCTCTTTAAATCCTCATCTACAAAAGGAATCTTATAAGGAGAAATCTGAAATATTAGCTTTTCATTATTATCTAGATTAGGATGAAACTTTATATATTGTTTTAAAAAGTTATTATCTAACTCAATAAATTTCTTGATCTTCTCTGAATGTCCTTGATTATCAAATAAGTTTTTATAATCTTTAAAGAGCATTAAAGAATTGCTTTCATCAATATAACCTCTCTCACAAAGAAGTATAATAAAATTAATTGTAATGATATTTAAAGGAGCATCATCTACAATAGAAAGTAAGTTTTCTTTTGTTATAGAGTTAGGTTCATAATCTTTAAAAACCTTGAAAATATGTGTTTTACATTTTCGTATAAATTGATAAGGATATCCATATGCTTCAGAACCCCAAGTGATATACTCTTGTACTGCATCATACATTTTTGGATAAGCGAAATAACTTTTGTTGATAAGTTCTTTTGTCATTTTTGTACCTTTAAAATTTCAGGAATAACGTCTGCTAAACTTTCTGTAAAGTCAGTTTTTATCTTAATTGCATCCTCTATAGTTGGTTTAAAGTAGCAAGATACTGAGTGTAACGTCTTATGTCGTAATCTTGCTTGTAATTCAATAGCTTTACAATTCAAGTACTGTACATTAAACATAGCAAAACCATGTCTGAATCTATGATTCAAGTTATTCTCTCTAGTTTTTTTGTCTATAGAAATACCACAAGCTACAAAGATATTTCTTAATATGACATTCCATGAAATTACAGATAAGGGTGTTCCTTGAGTATTTATAAAAATATAGTAATTAATATCTTCAAAAGACTCATCCTTACGAACTCTATCTGCTTTTGTGTATTTGTAATAATTATCAGATTTATTTTCTCTTGCTTTTAGATGTGCCTCCTCTATATAGTCATTAGTAATCTTGTATAAATCTTCAGGTACAACAACTATTTGATATCCAAAATCTTTTGTATTGTATTCCTTACTTTTATATTGTTTTTTATCAATAACCTTCATGCATGTCTTAGCTTGTTGATCTTTATTATCACTTAATCTATTTCTTATATATAAAATAGGTACATAGTTTTCACCTATTTTTTCAACAATTAGATCATCTGCAGTCATACCTAAAACCTCACCAATACGCAGACCACACTCAAACATAAATCTAATAATAATTTCTTCTCTTAAAGTATATTTTTCTCTAACATGCTGTATAATTTTTTTAAAATCTTCAACACTTATATATTTAGGTACTTCAACTACTTTTTTAGCTACTTTCTCATTAGATGCATACTTAGTAATTTTTAAATCATTAAGATCATCACTTACATTTATAGAAGCATTAGTAGCACTTAGTTTATTTAAAGCTTTGTTCTCTTTACCTAGAAAAGATAAATATCCTCTATATACAGATAAATAAGAGTTAATAGTTTCATTACTTCTTAATGATTTTAATTCAAGATTTATAACTTCTCCTTTAGATGAGTACCCTTTTAAAAAATACTTAAGACCGTTTAAATCATAAGAACTAAAGCTCTCAAGATCTTTATTGACTATATCTTGATAGCAAAACAAAAGCTTTAGAGCCTGTAAGCCTTTAAGTCTCGAGTTTATAGAATGATTTGATTTATAAAAATTTAAGAAGTCAAATACAGAAGATATTGGCTCCATTAATTTGTTGTACATAATCACATAACTAAAGTTATCTTCATCTATAACTAAGCTTTTGTAACATATCTCATTGAAGGTTACCTTGTTATTACCCTCATTGATTTCTACTTCAAAGAAGATCTCATTATTAAGACTCTTTTCTCTAACTATAATCATATTTAACCACCTTTTAGTTTGTACATAATTTTAATTATGTTCCTTGTATATTGTATTTTCTGTAATTTAAAAAATCAATAATTTTTTGTACATTAATAAAATTATGGTAATTGAAAGATATATATTATTATTGTAAAAGACTAAGGTTATGTGTTCAATTGGATAAAAATGAATAAATAGTATGCTATACTAGGTTTTGAAAGACTTTTCTTTATTTGTACATTTCTAACTATAATAATACTAAAGCACGATTGGTAGGGTATTTGCAATAAATCCAAACATATACAAAAATGTAATTAAATTTTTAGCACCTCTACCAAAACGTGACTCAATAAACTCAGGTATGGTTGAAATACCTTGTTTTAAGTAACGAGGGATTAAAAAGAGAGCTACAAGTACTAAGGTAATACCAGAGCCTACTTCCCAGCCCATAACTGACATATTGGCAGAGTAGGCTTGAGCTGACATACCAACAAAGTTTACAGCTGATAAATTGGTTAGAAGTAATGAACCTGCAATAACACCACCTGTTAGGGAACGACCACCTAAGAAGTAACCTTCAGATGTACTTAAATTACTATCCTTTGTTTTAAAGTAGGTGACGACACCTACAAAGGCAGTAAAGAGTAGAAAACTAATAAAGACCATAAACAATCTCCTAATTTATAATATCTGTAAACGCGTGTTTATTTTTACTTAAAATTTTTCCAAATGTTAAAAAATAAATATAGAAAAATAAACACGCGTTTATTCTTTGGTAAAAATTAAAGTCCTTGTGATTTTTGTGTTGTTACTTAAAACAAAATAGTTCTTTCTTATGTAAAAAACAACGTAAATATCACATGAACTAAAATTAAATCTAGTTCAATTTCTTAACAGTAGATCTCTTTATAATTTCAAGATTACACATTCTCGATCGTTCATCTTTGCTAAAAAGAAGATCTATTGTATGTTTAGCCATCTCTTGCATAGAGACATTAACTGTTGTTAATTCTAAATCTGAAAACTCAAGGAATCTAATATTATCAAAGCCAACTAATGACACATCATCTGGTACTTTTAAATTGTGCTTTTTTAAAGCTTCAAAAGCACCTAAAGCAAGTACATCATTTGAGGCAAAAATAGCAGTGAAATTTTCATTATCTATAAGCTTATCTATAAGTTCATAAGCTTTATCACGTCTAAAATTACCCTCTAATATTAGATTTTGATTAACCTTTATATTGTTTATTTCTAAGGCTTTTAGATATCCTGCATATCTTTTATGGGCAGACATTCTGTCATCACCTTTTAAAAATGCTATATCTTTATGCCCATTATCTATAAGATATTGCATAAGCTTTAAAGATATCTCATAGTCATTACAGTTTACTATCTTTGTATGTTCAAACTCTTTATTTGAAACATCATATTGATCAATAAAAACTGCATTAAAATTCTTTTTAGCTAATTCATCTAAAGTATAGGTATTAGCTTTAAATCCTATAAATATGCCACCAAACACTAATCTATTTTCAAAGTGTTGAGCAAGATTTAAACATTCTTCCTCTTTTGATATAGTTTGAACTAATACAAGATAATCTCTTTTTTTAGCTTCTTTAACAAGTTTAGCTAAGAATCTAGAATAGTAGGGGGATTCAATACCAACCCATTTTCTATTAGGTTCAACCATGTCAGCTATAACTAAAGCTATTATATTATTGCTTTTACCTGCTAAGGTACGAGCAGAGCTTGATGGTGTATAACCATATTTATCTATAATAGCTTGAACTTTTTTACGTGTAGACTCAGGTACATTAGAGTAGTTATTTACAACTCTTGATACTGTACTACGAGAAACATTAGCAAGTTTTGCAATTTCATTTGAGTTCATTTATACACCTGTAAACACGTGTTTATTATTATAATAAAGCACACAAAGAATAAGTCAAAAACAAATATTAAAAAAAGTGAAATAAATCACAAAAAATAAAGGATACCAAAAAGGCATCCTTTGTTTATTAAAGAAATTTTAGTTAAGTATAAACTTTATTTAAAATATTATCTATCAAATTCAAGAGCTAAGCCTTTATCATCTGATATGATCTTACCATCTTCAACTACATGTGAACCACTTACAATAGTATGAACTACTTGAGAGTGGAAAGTATGGCCTTCAAATACAGACCATTTACATTTTGATGCAATTAAATCTTTGGTCACAAAAGTATTGTGATTTGGAGAGATTAGAGCAATATCTGCATAATTACCCTCAACAAGCTCACCACGACCTTTAACATCAAAACGTTTTGCAACATTTGAGGCTGTAAGTCTTGCAATAGCTTCAAGAGATATTTCCCCACGCTTATAAAGCTCAAATAAAGCTAAAAGCATAAATTGTACTGATGGTAGACCTGATGCACATTTTGTATATACAGTCTCTTTGGCACTTAACTCATGTGGAGCATGATCTGTTCCTACAGTAGTAATAATGCCTTTATTAATACCATCAATTAAAGCAAGTCTATCAAACTCTTGTTTTACAGATGGATTACATTTTAAAAAGCCTTTTTTTGATACAAAATCTTGAGCTGAAAACATTAAATGTGGGATACAAGCTTCAGCAGAGATTTGTCTGTCATGGACATTTCCATCTTTAAACATATTTAGAAAATTAACTTCATCACGTGTTGATAAGTGCATGATATGAAGTTTTTTCTTAGTTGATAGAGCTGCATTAATTGCAACTTTAGCACTTTCCATACAGCAATCTCTATTTCTAATCATAGGATGGCAAGTAAATGGAATATCATCACCATATTGTTCTTTTGCTAGTTTTTCTTTAGCTGCAATAATAGCATTATCTTCACAATGAGCTGTAACAATAATAGGGGATGCTTCAAACATCTTTTCAAGTACAGATTGATTATCTAAAAGTAAATTACCTGTAGTTGATCCCATATATACTTTTACAGAAGGTACTTTTTTTACATCAACTTTCTTAATATCTTCTATATTATTTGGTGTTGCACCTATATGAAAAGCATAATTTGCAAGAGATGATTTTGCACCTCTTTGCATTTTATCTAAAAGAGCTTCATTATTTATAGTTGGTGGATTTGTGTTTGGCATATCCATAAAGGAGGTAACACCACCTAAAACAGCAGCTTTTGATTCTGTTTCAATGGTAGCTTTATGCTCCATACCAGGCTCTCTAAAATGAACGTGAGCATCTATTGCACCTGGCATAGCAATAAGTTCATGAGCATCTATGACTTTTGCAATGCTATCACTTATATCATTATCAATTTTTGCTATAAATTTATCTTCAATTAGTATATCTTTGCGTATAATACGAGATGGCATTACAACGGTTGCATTTTTTACTAGTATTTTTTGCATAGGTAATCTCCAATATTTTACTTATGTATATTGTATATAGGTTTTAGCTAAAAATGGAAAAAGTAGAGAAATTAAATCCATCTTTTACAAAAGAAGATGTCACTATACATTCAAAAAATAGAATCTTTAAAAGAAGATTTGCTATAGATGAGTACATTGTATCTTATAAAAAATTTCAAGGTGGTAGTACACATGAGGTTGTACGTGAAATCTTTGAAAGAGATGCAAATGCTGTTGCAATCTTACCTTATGATGTTGTAACTGATGAGGTAATTTTAATTGAGCAATTTAGACCTGGTGCTTTAAATAATGATAAATCTCCATGGTTATTTGAAGTTGTAGCAGGTATGATTGATGATGGAGAGAGTATTTTTGAAGCAGCAAAACGTGAATTATTTGAAGAGTCTGGTTTAAAACTTACATCAGAGGATGATTTATATTTTGTAAATTCATGTTATCCAAGTCCTGGTGGTACATCTGAGATTGTGCATATCTTTATTGCTAATGTAGATTCTAATAAGTTTTTAAAAAATGCAGGTCTTGATTGTGAAGATGAAGATATACGTGTCTTTAAATTAAAGAGTGAAGATGCTTTTACTTATGTAAAAAATGGTAGTATTTGTAATTGTGCAGCCTTAGTCTCTTTAATGTCTTTACAAATAAATAAAGATGAAGTTTGTGAAAAGTTTTTAAAAAGAAGATAGAAAAAAAGGTCAGTTGCCTGACCTTTTACTCTTAACAGTACATTAGTTTTGTTTTATGTGTCTTAGTCTCTCTATCTACAACAGCTTTTATATTGATATCTTTTTCAATATCATTTGATGCAAGCTTATTATCTTCATTTAAAGATGGGCTTTCATAATCATCTTTAAAGATAAAGTCTATAATTGAGCTAAAAAAGCTTTTTGTATCTTCATTTTCAATACTTTCTTTAGCAAAAAGTTTTTCTTCAAGTTCTTCTTGTTCTAAACTATCTTTTGTATTTTGAGCAAGTGTTGTATCTAAGTGTTTATAAATATTTTCAGATAATTTATAAAGACTTCTTGTCTTTAAGTCTGTTAATTTATCTAAATTCTTACACATAGTACAATCTGTCATAGACTCAATTAAATCTGTATTAAAAGGAATACGAGGTGTAGCAAGTACTGTAATTGCTGTTTGATATACTGGATTTTTAATTGCAGGTGTTAAAGGCAACATAGGCTTTATGTTACTTTCATTTACAATTAAAGATACATTATCATAGCTAAAGTCATAGTTATTATTGGTTGCACTTATATGTACTTGATATTGACCCTTATTACCATCATAAGATGACACATCAAATTTAAGACCTAAACTATCTAAATTATCATTTTGTGCAAAGTTTAATTTATCTTTGTTTTTAACAACAAAGTCAGGAACTTTATTACCCTCAACAATAGTAACATTATCTATGTCAAGTTTACCTAATTGACGTTTTGTAATAGTAAGTGTACCAAAGCCCTTTATGCTTTCATTATTATTTTCATCTATAAAGAAGTACTTTTTATTATTATCCTCAAAATCAAGTTTATGCACAGCAGCATTTACAAAGCCATCTTGACCTTTAACAGCAACATAGTTATTAATATCAAACCAATTATATTTAGATTCAATAAGTGGTAAATATTTATGAGTATTGCCATCATATTCTAAAGTAAAGTGTTCTGTAAAAAATGGAGTTAAAAAGCCTTTTAAATAGACATTATCTTCATCTATAAAATAATCATTAATAAAGTTTTGTGTCTTTAAGGCTGCTTCTTTTGCATCCTTTTTATTAGTTTTTATATCTACATTATTATTGTCTTTATAAATAGCCTTAAGACCATTTAAAGAGAGGGCTGCTATATAACCATCAATATTTAAGTCATCATTATTTGTAGAGATAAAAGAAGATGCTAAAACTTTATTAGAGTTTATTTTTTCATCTTTATAAAAAGTTTCTACATTTTTAAAAGAATTATGTTTATTTGCTTTTTTAGCAGTGCCTGCAATAGGTGCTATAGATATAGTGCCTTTATTGTCAGTAAATTTTGCTTGTGTATTAACAACTACATTTTCAAATCTACTACCTTCAATAGAAGATGCAAGAGAGCCAATATTAATATCACTATTTACATTGCTTACATTTATAGTGCTTTTAACTTTGAGATTTTTAATGCTAGCATTTTGCATTTCTTCAAATAAAGAAGTATCTTTAGTTACATTATCTACATTTAATGTATAAGTTAAAGTATTAAAAGTACCATCTAAGCTACCTGTAAAAGGTGTTTTAGCAATACTTGTATTTAATGTACCAAGATCTATATCATCACAAAGCCAATAACTTTTGCTCATATTATTTTTAATATTTAAAAAGTCATCTTTTGAGGATATTGCTATTTCATCAAAGTGAGTTACAAGACCATCTTTATTGCTTAAGTTATAAGCAGTATTTAAATCTTTTGCCTTGCTACCACCTATATCAATTCTTTTTATAGAACTAGATAGTTGTACATTTTTTTCTAAAACTTTAGAGCTTTTATCTTCTTTAATATTTGCATAATCTTTAATTATGATATGACCTGCATCAACAATAAGATTATTTGTTTTAATATTACCTAAAAGCTTAACTTTACCCATACCTTTTTTAGTAATTTCAAGAGATCCACTTTTTAGGAAGTTATCTATACTTTTATCACTAATTTTTGCTGTAGATAAACCAAAAGTTCCACCTACTCTTATATCTGCATTATTGCCTATAGTAATACCATTTGGATTAACTATAAAAACCTTACCAAAGC